>JBQGFI010000361.1:0-8844 GCA_052040065.1 Marmoricola sp. | reverse complement strand
AGAGCGCCGGACGGGGACCGCTGCGCGGCGTACGCGTCGTCGAGATCGCCGGCATCGGCCCGGGGCCCCACGCCTGCATGACCCTGGCCGACCTCGGCGCCGACGTGATCCGCGTCGAGCGCCCCGGCGGCGGCACGATGGCCGCGGGGGCCACCGACCTGCTCAACCGGGGCCGGCCCAGCGTCGCGCTCGACCTCAAGCACCCCGAGGCCGCCGGGGTGGTGCTCGACCTGGTCGCGGACGCCGACCTGCTCGTCGAGGGGCTGCGGCCCGGCACGACCGAGCGGCTCGGCATCGGTCCCGAGGAGTGCCTGGCGCGCAACCCGCGCCTGGTCTACGGCCGGATGACGGGGTGGGGCCAGGAGGGGCCGCTGGCGCGCACCGCGGGCCACGACATGAACTACGTCGCCCTCACCGGGGCGCTCTTCGGCCTCGGCCAGGACCCGCGCCGCCCGCACTTCCCCGCCAACCTCGTGGGCGACTTCGGCGGCGGGTCGACGTACCTGGTGATCGGGCTGCTCGCGGCGCTGTGGGAGTCGCGCGCCAGCGGGGAGGGCCAGGTGGTCGACGCGGCCATCGTCGACGGCACCGCGCACCTCAACGCCATGACGTCGTCCTTCGTCGCGGCCGGCCACCACCGCGAGGAGCGCGCGGCCAACCTGCTCGAGGGCGGGGCGCCCTTCTACGACCTCTACGAGACCGCCGACGGACGGCACGTGAGCGTGGGGGCGCTGGAGCCGCAGTTCTGGGCCGAGCTGGTGCGGCTGCTGGGGCTCACCGACGTGCCCGACCGCGACGACCCCAGCACCTGGCCGGCGCTGCGGCGCCTGCTCACCGAGACCTTCCTGGGGCGCACGCTGGCCGAGTGGACGGCGCTCTTCGACGGCACCGACGCCTGCGTCGCGCCGGTGCTGACCATGGGCGAGGCGCCGCAGCACCCGCACGTGGCGTCGCGGGGCACCTTCGTCGAGCACGCCGGGCTGACGCAGCCCGCCCCCGCCCCGCGCTTCTCCCGTACGCCGGCCTCGCTCACCCGGCCGCCCGCGCCGGTCGCGGGCGCCGACACCCGCGACGCCCTCGCGGCGTGGGGGGTCGACGACGTCGACGGGCTCCTCGAGCGGGGCGTGGCGGTGCAGCCGGGGTGAGTCGCTGACCCGTGGGGTCAGTCCTCGACGCGCACCATGCCGCTGCGGGCGTCGACCAGCACCTCGGCGCCGGTGCTCAGCTCGATCTCCCACGCGGCGACGCCGTCGTCCTCGTCGAGGGTGGCCTGCTCCAGGCGCACCCCGGGCTGGGTGCGCAGCGCGGCGCGCACGGCGCGGGCCATGTCGACCGTCGCGCGGGCCACGAGCTGCGCGTCGTCCGCGTCGTCGTCGACGGAGACCGCCGGCCCGCCCTGCACCCGCTCGGGGTCGCCGCTCACCACCACCACGACCTCGCGTCCCTGGCGGTCGATGACGGTGAACTCCCAGGACGGTCCGTCGCCGGTGCGCTCGACCGCGACCGGGGTGCCGTCGGCGGCCGTGGCCGCGACCCGGGCGGCCCGCAGGACGGGGGGCTCCGAGGGTGAGGCCGTCGGGCTCGGCGTGCCTGTCGGCGTCGCCGTGCCCGAGGGCTGGGCGGACGCCGAGGGCGTGCTGCTGTCGACCCGGATCGGCTCCCGGGCGGTCAGGTCCGGGGGCTCGTAGCCGCCGCACGCCGACAGCGTCGCGGTGAGCACGAGGCCCAGGCCCGCGAGCGTGGTCCGCCCCGCACGACGTGACATCCCGTCCGTGCCCATCTCCTGGTCCACCTCCTGCTCCCGGTGTCGTCCCCCGAGGCTCCCAGCCTCACATGAGGACGGGATGAGAGCCGCTACGCCCGGCGTACGGCGGTGCGCCAGGGGTCGGCGCCCTGCAGCGGCACCAGCCGCCACTGCAGGTCGGCCGCCCACCCGTCCGCGGTGCGGCGCAGGTCGACGGTGAAGCGGTGCGGGGTCTCCACGAGCAGCACGGCGGCGCGGTAGTGGCCGGCCCCGACCCAGCCGCCGCTCGCCGCCACCGGCAGGGTGCGGGCACCGGAGACGAGCGTGGTCTCGCGCCAGGCGCCGTCGCCCACCTCCACGCTGTGCGCCCCCGACCGCCCGTGCAGCGTGAGGGTGCTGCCGCGCAGCTGCACCCGGTCGTAGCCGGCCACTGCGAGCCTGCCCGTCCCGGAGACCGGGGCGGTCACGTCGTCGCCACGCCCGCCCCCGAGGGCGGGGATGCGGGCCCGGGCCAGCCGGCGCGCCAGCTCGCGGTCGCGCTCCGGCGAGGTGCGGCCGCCCAGGGCCGGCACCAGGTGCGTCCACAGTGCGTCGAGCGTCTCCTGCATGCGGTCGTTCTCCGCAGTGGTGGCGACGACGGCGTCGTGCTCGGGCAGGACGACCAGGAACTGCCCGAAGGCGCCGTCGCCGCGGTAGCCGTGGCGCTGCTGCCAGAAGGAGTAGCCGTAGCCGCGGCGCCAGTCGGGGCCGGCGTCGGGCTCGGTGTTGAGGGGTCCGAAGCCCCGGGTGGCCTCGGCGACCCAGGCCGGGTCGAGCAGCTGTCGTCCCTCCCACTGCCCGCCGTCGAGGTGCAGCTGGGCGAGGCAGGCGATCGTCTCGGTCGTCACGTGCGCCCCGCTGAAGCCGAGCTCGTGGCCCTGCCGGTCGTGGTGCCAGGGCGGCGTCGGCAGCCCGAGCGGACCCAGCAGCCGGGAGGCCAGCACCGCGGACGGCTCCTGGCCGGTGGTGTGCCGCACCGCCCGCGCGAGCAGGTAGGTCGCCACCTGGTTGTAGGCGAAGTGCACCCCGGGCGGGTGGTCGAGCGGCAGCGCCAGCACGCCGGGCAGCAGGTCGCCGTCGAGCGGGCGCACCCGGGGCCACGCCTCGGTGTCGTGCCCGACGGTCATCGACAGGCAGTGGCGCAGCCGCACCTCCTCCCAGCCGGGGGCGTGGGCGTGCGCGGGCAGCCGCGCGAGGACGGGGTCGTCGAGGTCGAGCAGGCCCTCGCCGACGAGCAGCCCGACCGCGGGGGCCGTGAAGGTCTTCGACAGCGAGTAGGCCAGGTGCGGCCGCGCGGCGGCGTACGGCGCCCACCAGCCCTCCGCGACCACGTGGCCGTGGCGCAGCACCATCAGGCTGTGCAGGCCGAGCCCGTCGTGGTGGTCGGGGCGCTCGGCCCGGTCGAGCAGGTCGAGCAGGCCGGCGGAGTCGACGCCCTGCGCCGCGGGACTGCTGCGGGGGAGGGGCACGCGACGACCGTACGCCGCGGCGCCGACCGCGGTGACCTTGCCCACACGGGCGCGCATTGACGATGACAGAAGTGCTGTCACAATGATCGGGACGTACTGGCGGGTAGCATCGCCGATCCTGGACGGAAGTGGGGAAGTCACATGGCCGAGGCCTTCGTGTACGACGCGCTGCGCACGCCGCGCGGCAAGGGGAAGAAGGACGGCAGCCTCCACGAGGTCAAGCCGATCGACCTGGTCGTCGGCCTGCTCGACGCCGTCAAGGAGCGCAACCCCTCGCTCGACCCGGCGCGGGTCGACGACGTGGTGCTCGGCGTCGTGACCCCGATCGGCGACCAGGGCGCCGACATCGCCAAGACCGCCGCGCTCGCCGCGGGCTACCCCGACACCGTCGCGGGCGTGCAGCTCAACCGCTTCTGCGCCTCGGGCCTCGAGGCCGTCAACCAGGCGGCCTCCCGCGTGCGCGGCGGCTTCGACGACCTCGTGCTCGCCGGTGGCGTGGAGTCGATGAGCCGGGTCCCGATGGCCAGCGACGGCGGCGCCTGGGCGATGGACCCCGCGACCGCCTTCGACACCTCCTTCGTGCCCCAGGGCATCGGCGCCGACCTGATCGCCACGCTCGGCGGCTGGACCCGCGAGGACGTCGACACCTTCGCCGTGGAGTCCAACCACCGGGCCGCCAAGGCCTGGGCCGACGGCCGCTTCGCGCGCAGCGTCGTCCCCGTCACCGACCGCAACGGCGTGACGGTGCTCGACCACGACGAGTTCATCAAGCCCGAGTCGACCGTCGAGGGGCTGGCGCGGCTGCGGCCGTCCTTCGCCGCGATCGGCGACCAGGCCGGCTTCGACGCCGTCGCGCTGGAGAAGTACCACTGGGTCGAGCGCATCGACCACGTGCACCACGCCGGCAACAGCTCCGGCATCGTCGACGGCGCCGCGCTCGTCGCCATCGGCAACGAGCAGGTGGGCAGCGACCTCGGGCTCACCCCGCGGGCGCGCATCGTGGGCGCCGCGGTCTCCGGCGCCGACCCCACGATCATGCTCACCGGTCCCGCCCCCGCCGCCCGCAAGGCGCTGGCCAAGGCCAGCCTCGGGGTCGACGACATCGACCTGTGGGAGATCAACGAGGCCTTCGCGGCCGTCGCGATGCGCTTCATGCGCGACATGGGCATCGACCACGAGGTCACCAACGTCAACGGCGGCTCCATCGCCATGGGCCACCCGCTGGGGGCCACCGGCGCGATGATCCTCGGCACCCTCGTCGACGAGCTCGAGCGCCGCGACCTGCGCCGCGGTCTGGCCACGCTCTGCGTCGGCGGCGGCATGGGCATCGCCACCGTCGTCGAGCTGGTCTGAGCCGACCGCCGACCGCACCCACGCGACGTACACCCGAAGGAACCCGATGAGCACCGAGAACCCCGCCGTCCGCTACGACCGCGACGCCGACGGGATCGTCACCCTCACCCTCGACGACCCGCAGGCCAGCGCCAACACCATGAACGAGCGGTACGCCGCGGCGATGCACGACGCCGTCGAGCGGCTGCACGCCGAGAAGGACGACCCCGAGCACGGGGTCGTGGGCGTGGTCGTCGCCTCGGCGAAGAAGACCATATTAGCCCGTGGCGACCACAATGGCCTGCTGCAGGCCGGGCCCGACGACGCCGAGGCCGTCTTCCACCAGGTCGAGGGCGTCAAGCGCGACCTGCGTCGCCTGGAGACGCTGGGCCGTCCCGTCGTCGCCGCGATCAACGGCGCCGCCCTGGGCGGCGGCCTCGAGATCGCGCTGGCCTGCCACCACCGCGTCGCCGCCGAGGGCCGCTACGAGATCGGGCTGCCCGAGGCGACGCTCGGCCTGCTGCCGGGCGGCGGCGGCATCACCCGCACGGTCCGGATGTTCGGCATCCAGACCGCGCTGATGGAGGTGCTGCTGCAGGGTCCGCGGATGAAGCCGGCCCAGGCCCGCGACAAGGGCCTCGTCGACGAGGTCGTCGCGCCCGAGGACCTGCTCGACCGCGCCCGCGCCTGGGTGCGCGAGCACGCCGACGACGCCGAGGCCGCGACGCAGCCGTGGGACCGCGACGGCTACCGGATGCCGGGCGGCACCCCCAGCTCGCCGAAGCTGGCGCAGTTCCTGCCCGCCTTCCCGGCGATGCTGCGCAAGCAGCTCAAGGGCGCCGACTACCCGGCGCAGCGGGCGATCATGTCCGCCGCGATCGAGGGGGCGCAGGTCGACGTCGACACCGCCTCGCGGATCGAGTCGCGCTACCTCGCCGGGCTCATCACCGGCGCCAACAGCAAGAACATGATCCAGGCCTTCTTCCTCGACCTGCAGGCCATCAACGGCGGCTCGCTGCGCCCCGAGGGCGTGCCGGCGTACACGGCGACCAAGGTCGGCGTGCTGGGGGCCGGGATGATGGGCGCCGGCATCGCCTACGTGTGCGCCAAGGCCGGCATGCAGGTGGTGCTCAAGGACGTCGCGACCGAGGCGGCCGAGAAGGGCAAGGGCTACAGCGCCTCGCTGCTGGCCAAGGCCGTCGAGCGCGGCCGCTCCACCCAGGAGGCGGCCGACGAGGTGCTCGCGCGGATCACGCCGACCGCCGACGCCGCCGACCTGGCCGGCGCCGACCTGCTGATCGAGGCCGTCTTCGAGGACCCGGCGCTCAAGGCCAAGGTCTACGCGGAGGTGCTGCCCCACCTCGCCCCCGACGCGCTGCTGTGCTCCAACACCTCGACGCTGCCGATCACCGGGCTCGCCGAGCACGTCGACCGCCCCGCCGACTTCGTCGGGCTGCACTTCTTCAGCCCGGTCGACAAGATGCCGCTGGTCGAGATCATCCGCGGCGAGCAGACCTCCGACGAGGCGGTCGCCAAGGCGCTCGACGTGGTCAAGGCGATCCGCAAGACCCCGATCGTCGTCAACGACAGCCGCGGCTTCTACACCAGCCGCGTGATCGGCACGATGGTCAACGAGGGCCTCGCCATGCTCGCCGAGGGCGTGCACCCGATGTCGGTGGAGCGCGCCGCGCTCCAGGCCGGCTACCCCGTCGGCACGCTCCAGCTCTCCGACGAGCTCAACCTCGAGCTGATGGCCAAGATCGCCAAGGCCAGCGCCGACGCCGCGGGCGCGGCGTACGTCGAGCACCCGGGCACCACCGTGGTGCAGCGGATGCTCGAGGCCGGACGTCCCGGCAAGCTGCGCGGCGCCGGCTTCTACGACTACGCCGACGGCCGCCGGGGCTCGCTGTGGCCGGGGCTCGCCGAGCTCTTCCCGAGCAACGAGGAGCCCGCCGACCTCGACGACCTCAAGGACCGCTACCTCTTCATCGAGGCGCTCGAGACCGCGAAGTGCTTCGAGGAGGGCGTGATCGAGTCGGCCGCCGCGGCCAACATCGGCTCGATCATGGGCATCGGCTACCCGCCCCCCACCGGCGGCACCGTGCAGTTCATGCAGGGCTACGACGGCCCCACCGGCCGTGGCCTCGCCGGCTTCGTCGAGCGCGCCGACCAGCTCACCAAGCTCCACGGCGACCGCTTCGCCCCCACCCCCCGCCTCCGCGAGATGGCCGAGCGGGGCGAGCGCTTCCCGGCGTAGCGGCTGGTCGTCGGGGCGAAGTCACTGGTCAACCAGTGACTTCGCCGCTTCGCCACGAAGATCTTCATGGCGAAGTGGCAGTCTCACTGGTGAACCAGTGACTTTGCGCCCACCCCGCGTGACCCAATACCCCCACCAAAGTCCGTTTTGTCCGTCACGATGGGCGGATGAGTACGCCGGGGGTCGAGGTACGCGGGCTGTGGGTGCGCTTCGGCGAGGTGGCCGCGGTGCAGGGCGTCGACCTCGCCGTCGGGGCGGGCCACGCGACGGCGCTGCTCGGGCGCAACGGCGCGGGCAAGTCCACGACGATGCGGGTCCTCGCCGGGGTGGTGCCGCCCACCGCGGGCCAGGCGCTCGTCGCGGGCACGGACGTCGCCCGCGACCCGATGACGGTCAAGCTGCGCACCGGCTACTGCCCCGACGTCGGTGGGCTGGTGCCGCGGGCCACCCCCTGGGAGCACCTGCAGCTCGCGGCCCGGCTGCGGCGGCTGCCGGCGTGGGAGCGGCGCGGACGCGACCTGCTGGAGCGCTTCGCGCTCGGCGACGTGGCGCACCGGGTGACCTCGGGCTTCAGCCACGGCATGTCGCGCCGGCTCTCGGTGGTGCTGGCCACCTTCCACGAGCCCGAGGTGCTGCTGCTCGACGAGCCCTTCGACGGTGTCGACCCGCTCGGCGTCGAGGCCACGATGGAGGCGATCGGTGACGCCTGTGCCCGCGGCGCCACCGTGATCGTCTCGACCCACCTGCGGGAGCTCGCCATGGCCGCCTGCGAGGTGGCGCTGGTGCTGCGCGGTGGTGCGCGGGTGGCGGCGCTGCCGGCTGCGGAGCTGTCCGGCGAGGAGGGTGCGGAAGTCTACCGGGCGCTCCTCGGCTGAGCGGGGCGCGGTCGCCGGCACCCGCGCGGCACTCGCCGACGTGGGGGCGCTGCTGGACCTGCGCCGGGCGGGGCTCGAGGCGCACGGTCGTCGCCGGCTGCGCTGGGCCGGGGGGCTGGTCGGCGCGCTGACGCTGGTGGCTGCGGCGGGGCCGGCGTACCTCGGCGGCCCCCTGCCCCGGCCCGACGCGGGCAACGTGCTGGCGCTGCTCCCCTCCATGGCCCTGGGCTTCCTGGCGCTCGCCCTCGTGGCCGTCGTCGCGGCGGCGGGCGGTCGCGAGCTGCTGCCCCGGGAGGAGGCGGTGGCCTTCCCGGTCTCCACCACCGCCGACCACCTCGGCGCGCTGCTGCTGGCCCCGCTCAACGTCGCGTGGCTGCTCCAGGCCTGGGTGCTCCTCGGTGCCACGTCGTACGCCGTGGGCCCCGACCGGCTGCTGGCGGCGCTGCTGCCGGTGCTGCTGTGGGTGGTGCTCGCGACGGCGCTGTCGCAGGCGGCGGGCTGGTGGGTCGAGGGCGTGCGCCGCGGCCCGCGCGGCACCCGCCACTTCCGGGTCGCCGTCGGTGTCCTCGTCGCCGTGCTGGCCGGCGTCTTGGCGACAGGTCGGCAGACGGCGCTGCTCGACCGCGCCCCCACCGGGTGGCTGCTCGACGCCGTGATCGCGGGTGCGGGTGGCGCCTGGGCGACGTGGGCGGCGTACGTCGTGGCACTCGTCGTCGGCTCGCTGGCGGCCGTCGCCCTCGGGGTCGTGCCCGCCCGCTGGGCGCTGCACCGGCCGATGCGGGCCGAGCTGGGCCAGGAGTCGGGCCGCCACCCGGCGCGGCGCGACCCGCGCTCCGACCTGACCGCCGCCGTGCGCGTCGACCGGGCGTCGGTGTGGCGCTCGGTCCCGCTGCGCCGTGGCACCTCCGTGCTGGCGGTGCTCCCCGGACTGGTCGCGATGGCCGGCTCGATGCCGTGGCACCTGGCCACGGTGCTCCCCGGGTTGGTCGCGGCGGGCGGGGCGCTGCTCTTCGGCGTCAACGCCTGGTGCCTCGACGCCCGCGGTGCCCTGTGGCGCGAGAGCCTCCCCGTGGCCCCGCGCACCGTCTTCGTGGCGCGCTCGTGGGTGCTGCTCGAGCTGCTGCTGGG
>JBQGFI010000360.1:0-7265 GCA_052040065.1 Marmoricola sp. | reverse complement strand
CGGCCCGCTGCCGGGCGCGGTCGGTGAGGTCCTGGTGCGTGACCACGACGTCCTGGTCGTCACCGAGCGAGGCGATCGCCTTGTTGACCACCGTGACGTCGGTGAAGCCCGCCTGGTGGACCTTCTTGCGGAGCACCGAGGCACCCATGGCCGAGGAACCCATGCCGGCGTCGCAGGCGAAGGTGATCGCGGTGATCGGGCCGCCCTGGGTGGCCGCGCCGGACAGCTCCTCGTCGAGGCGGGCGCCGTGGACACGGCGTACGTCGAGGCGATGCACGAGCGCGAGAAGTCCGTCTCGACGTTCATGGGCAACGGCCTGGCGCTGCCGCACGGCACCAACGAGTCGAAGGGATCGATCCGGCGCTCCGCGGTCAGTTTCGTGCGCTACTCCGGCGGCATCGACTGGAACGGGAAGGAGACCAAGTTCGTCGTCGGCATCGCCGGCGCGGGCGACGACCACCTGGCACTGCTGCGTCAGCTGGCCACGGTCTTCTCCGACGAGGCGGCGATCGCCCGCCTCGAGGCGGCGGAGTCCGCCGACGACGTGCTCGCCGTGCTGCAGGGCGTGAGCGTCTGACGCGGACGACCGTCCCGGCCGAGGGGCGCGGGCGCCACAACCTCTAGGGTGGCGCCCGTGCCCCTCTGGCGATCCTGGGACGCCGTGCCCGACGACCTCGACCGGACCGTCGTGGTCATCGGCAACTTCGACGGCGTGCACCGTGGCCACCAGGCCGTCGTGCGCCGCGCCCGCGAGGTCGCGGGCGAGCGCCGCGTCGTCGCCATCACCTTCGACCCGCACCCCATGCAGGTGCTGCTGCCCGAGCGCGCCCCGGTGCGGCTGACCGGCATCGAGACCCGGGCCCGCCTGCTCGAGGCCTGCGGCGTCGACGACGTGCTGGTGCTGCCCTTCTCCCGCGAGGTGGCCTCGTGGTCGCCCGAGGAGTTCGTGCGCCGGGTCCTGGTCGACGCGCTGCACGCCGCCGCCGTCGTGGTGGGCGAGAACTTCCGCTTCGGCGCCCGGGCCGCCGGCGACGTCGCCAGCCTGCGTGCCCTCGGGCGCGAGCACGACTTCACCGTCGAGGGGCTCGACCTCACCGGGGGCGACCAGGTCTGGTCGTCGACGTACGTGCGCGAGCGGATCGCCGCCGGCGACGTGACCGCGGCCGCCGACGCGCTCGGCCGTCCGGTGCAGGTGGAGGGCCGGGTGGTGCGCGGCGACCAGCGGGGCCGCGAGCTCGGCTACCCCACGGCCAACGTGCCCGTCGACGACGACGCCGGGTTGGTGCCCGCCGACGGGGTGTACGCCGGCTGGCTCCGGGTGGTCGACCACGACGACCCGCTGGCCGCCGCACAGCTGCTGCCGGCGGCGATCAGCGTCGGCACCAACCCGACCTTCGCCGGGGAGCGGGAGCGGCGCGTGGAGTCCTACGTGCTCGACCACGACCTCAACCTCTACGACCGGCGCGTGGAGGTGACCTTCGTCGAGCACCTGCGCGGCATGGTCGCCTTCGACACCGTCGACGCGCTGCTGGCGCAGATGGCCGACGACGTGCGGCGCACGCGCGAGGTGCTGGGGCTGCCCGCGTGAGGAGGACGCCGCGGGAGGACGCGCTGGCGGCCACCGACCGGTGGTTCTCCGGCAACGGGCTGGCCTACTTCGTGCCCGAGGAGCGCGCCCGGGTGCGAGCGGCGCTCGCGCCCCGCCGGCTGGTGCCGCTGCTGCTGGTCGTGGTCCTGGTCGCCGCGGCCACCGGCGCCTCCCTGGCGTGGTTCGCCAGCACCTTCAGCGTCGCCCCGGCGGTGCTGCTCACCGTCGTCATCGGCAGCGTGGTCTGGTACGCCCTGACCGCGCTGCGCGCCCGCTCGATCGTCGGCTGGGCGCTGACCCACACCCTGGTCGGCGTCCGCGTGATGCTGCCGATGCTCAGCCGCGCGCTGCCGCTGCTGCTGCTCTTCGTGACCTTCCTCTTCATCAACGCCGAGGTCTGGCAGCTCACCGCGTCGCTGCGCCCCGGCGAGCTCTGGCTGACCGTGCTGCTCTTCAGCGGGCTGGCCGTCGCCTTCCTGCTGGTGCGGCTCCCCGAGGAGGTCGACCTCGTCGACGACCACGTCGACGAGGCCTTCCTGCGGCGCACCTGCGCCGGCACCCCGATGCAGGCCGACTGCGAGCGGCTGCTGGCCGACCCCGGCGCCGACCCCGCCGCCCGCGCGGAGGTCGGCGGCTTCGAGCGCGGCAACCTGGTGCTGGCCCTCGTCGTCGTCCAGGTCGCCCAGGTCACGCTGATGGCGGTCTCGGTCTTCGGCTTCTTCCTGCTCTTCGGCGGCCTCACCATGACCGACGGCGTCGTCGAGTCGTGGACCGGCCGCAGCCCGCGCGCTTGGAGCTACCTGCCCAACCTCAGCGTCGAGCTGGTGCAGGTCTCGATCTTCCTGGCCGCCTTCTCCGCGCTCTACCTCACCGTGTCGACGATGACCGACGAGAGCTATCGCGAGCAGTTCTTCGGCCGCGTGCAGCAGCACCTGGAGAGCGCCGTCGGCGTCCGCGCCGTCTACCTCACGGTCCGCGAGGCCCGCACCGACGCTCCCGCCCCTCCACCCGCCTGAGCGTGCACCTGCGCCGGGTCGGCGTCAGTCGGGGGCGGTGAGCCAGGCCGCGCCGTACGCCGGGAGCGCGACGGCGCCGCCGCGGACCTGCGGCGAGAGACCGGTGAGCCGGTCGTGCAGGCGCGCCGGGTCGAGGCCGACCTCGTGGAGCACCTCCACGGGCACGTGGCGCGGACCGTCGGTCACGTTGTAGCAGCCCAGCATCGGTCCGAGCGGGTGCCGCCGCAGGACGAGCAGCACCCCGGGGTCGCGGGGCTCGAGCACCTGCGCCGGCGTCGCGGCGTGCAGGTGCGGCGTCGCGGCACGGGCGCCGAGCAGCGCCCTGGTGTCGGCCAGCACGCCGTGCTCGTCGACGGCCTCCGCGGGCATGACCGGGCGGTGCACCCAGCGGTTGTCGTCGGCGTGCGCCGGGTCGTCGGCCCAGCCCGCGTCGTTGAGCAGCCCGAGCTCGTCGCCCATCCAGATCACCGGGAGACCGCCGAAGCCCGCGACCACCGCGTGCACCAGCCGGATCCGGGCCCGCGCGAGCGGGTCGCCCGCCTCGAGCCCCGCGAGCGAGGCCAGCGACCCGGAGATGCGGCGGTCGCCGGTCGCGGCGTTCTCCTGGAAGACCAGGCCGCGGGCCCAGGAGCCCGGGAAGTCGCCGGAGTAGAAGTCGGAGAGGAAGGAGCGGTGCCCGTGGCCGCTGACCCCGACGGCGGCCGCGTCGGCGTCGTCGATCGCCCAGCCGATGTCGTCGTGGCAGCGGGCGTAGGTGATCCAGGCGGTCGTGGGGGGTGGTGGCGGCAGCCGTCGCAGCGCGTGGCTGGCGAGCCCCACCTCCCGGCTGGCGAGCATCGACCACACCTGCACCATCAGGCTGTTGTGGTAGGCCAGGTCGCTCACCTTGCCGTGGTGCCGCCCGGTGCCGAGGTAGGGCATCAGGTCCTGGGGCCCGACGATCGCCTCGGCCTTGAAGGCCACCGCGGGGCAGGCGATGCGCGCCACGGTGCGCAGGGCCTGCGTCAGGTCGTGCACCTCCGGCTGGTTCTGGCAGCTGGTGCCGAGACGCTTGTGGATGAAGGCGATCGCGTCGAGCCGGAAGACCTCGACCCCGTGGTTGGCGTGGAGCAGCACCAGGTCGGCGTACTCGCACAGCACGGCGGGGTTCGACCAGTCGACGTCCCACTGGTAGTCGTTGAAGGTCGTCCAGACGTGGGCGTCGAGGTCGGGGTCGAAGGTGAAGCTGCCCGGCGCGAAGTCGGGGAAGACCTCCGGCAGCGTGGCCTCCCACGCCGCGACCTCGGCGGGGTCCTCCACGACGTGGAAGTAGGCGCGGTACGTCGGGTCGCCGGCCCGCGCGCGCACGGCCCACTCGTGCTCGCGGGCCACGTGGTTGAGCACCAGGTCGAGGCACAGGCTGATGCCGCGCTCGCGCAGCGAGGCGGTCAGCGCGACGAGGTCGTCGAGCGTGCCGAGGTCCTCGCGCACGCTGCGGTAGTCCTGCACGGCGTACCCGCCGTCGTTGGGCGCGGGCCGCGGCGTCAGCAGCGGCATCAGGTGCAGGTAGGTCACCCCCAGCGACTCCAGGTACGCCGCCCGCGCGCCGACCCCGCGCAGGTCGCCGCCGAAGCGCTCGGCGTAGGCGGCGTACCCGACGGCCTCGGGCCGCTGGAACCAGTCGGGGGCCAGCGAGCGCCGCAGGTCGAGGTCGTGCAGCTCCTCGGGACGCTCGGCGAAGGCGCGCGCCGCGAGGGCCACGAGCCGGTCGCGCACGGCGAGGGGGTCGTCGTAGACCGCGCCGAGGGCGTCGTCGAGGTCGGGCAGCCAGCGCTCGAGCCTGGCGGCGAAGAGGCGGCGCCGGTGGTCCGGCAGGTCGGGCGGGAGGTGGCGCAGGGGGTCGGTCACGAGCCCCCCTCGGCGGCGCGCTCCACCCGCACGGGGACGCCGGAGAGGGCGGCGTTGCCGGAGACGTCGAGCAGCTCGGGGTCGGTGAGGTCGTTGACCGAGACCCCCTCGACGGTCGTCGCGTGGCCCTGCGGGCTGCCGTGCTGTCGGTGGCCGTAGCCGTGGGGGAGCGAGACCACGCCCGGCATCATCTCCTCGGTCGCGCGCACCTCGGTGGTCACGCTGCCGACCCGCGAGGTGATGGTGGCGCGCTCGCCGTCGGACAGGCCCCGTGCCGCGAGGTCGTCGGGGTGGACGAGCAGGTGGTGCCGGGCCCGCCCCCGGGTGAGCCGGGCCGAGCCGTGCATCCAGGAGTTGTTGTCGGAGCGGTGACGTCGTCCGATGAGCAGCAGCTCGCCCTCGGGCGGGGCCGCGGCGGCGAGGTGCTCCTGCAGCCGGTCGAGGTCGCCGATGGCCACGGGGGAGGCCAGGTGCACCCGCTTGTCACGGGTCTGCAGCCGGCCGGGCAGCGTCGGTCGCAGCGGTCCGAGGTCGACCCCCTGGGGCGAGCGGCGCAGCGCACGCATCGAGGTGCGGCCGGTGCGGCGCAGCAGCAGCGCCACCAGGTGGCGCGGCTCGGTCGACAGGGCGGCGACGTCGACCAGCCAGCCCAGCCGCCCCTTCAGGCCCCGTCCGACGCGCGGGAGCCGGTCGACGGTGCGCAGCGTGAGGTCGCGGAAGATCTCCCAGTCGTGGCGCGCGCCCTCGGGCTTGGGCAGCACCGCCGGGGTGAAGCGGGCGGTGTTGCGCACGGCCAACCCGTGGAAGACCAGGTCGTAGTGGTCGCGCTCGAGGGCGGTGGTCGGCGGCAGCACGACGTCGGCGTGCCGGGTGGTCTCGTTGAGGTCGGGGTCGACCGCCACCATGAAGTCGAGGCCCTCCAGCGCGCGGGCGAGACCGGCGCCGTCGGGGGTGGAGAGCACCGGGTTGCCGGCCACGGTCAGCAGCGTGCGCACCTGCCCCTCGCCCGGGGTCTCGATCTCCTCGCGCAGCGCGCTGACGGGCAGCTCGCCGCCGAACTCCGGCAGCCCGCGCACCCGGCTGCGCCACGCGCCGAGGTGCCCGCGCCCGACGAAGCCCTGCCCGACGATGTCGGCCGCCGGCTCGGCCAGCATCACGCCGCCCTCGCGGTCGAGGTTGCCGGTGAGCGCGTTGAGGCAGGCGATGGCCCACTGGCACACGGTGCCGAAGCCCTGGGTCGACACCCCGATCCGGCCGTAGACCGCGGCCCCGGCGCCATCCTCCGGGGTGGCGGCGAGCTCGCGGGCGAGACGGCGCACGACGTCGGCCGGCACGCCGGCGTGCTGCTCCGCCAGCTCCGGGGTGTACGCCGCCACGGCCGCGCGCACCTCCTCGACCCCGTCGACGTACGCCGCCGGGCGCGCGAGGTCCTCCTCGAGCAGGGTGCGGACCATCGCGAGGAGCACCACGGCGTCGGTGCCGGGGCGCACGAAGTGGTGCTCGTCGGCCAGGCGGGCGGTCTCGGTGCGGCGCGGGTCGAGCACGACCATCCGGCCGCCGCGCGCCTGCAGCTCGCGCAGCCGGCCGGGGAAGTCGGGGGCGGTCATCAGCGAGCCGTTGGAGGCCATCGGGTTGGCGCCGACGACCAGCAGCAGGCGGGTGCGGTCGAGGTCGGGCACCGGGATCAGCAGCTGGTGGCCGTAGAGCTGCCACGCGACGAGCTGCGCGGGCAGCTGGTCGACGGAGGTGGCGCTGTAGGTGTTGACCGTGCGCAGCGTGCGCACCAGGCGCAGGCCGTGCGTCATCGAGCCCAGCGAGTGCACGTTGGGGTTGCCGAGGTAGACCCCCACGGCGTCGCGCCCGTGCGCGCGGATCGTGCCGGCGAGCGCCTCGGCCGCGAGGTCGAGGGCGTCGTCCCAGGAGATCTCCTCCCACCGCGCGTCCGCGCCGCTCCCGACGCGGCGCACCGGGCGTCGCAGCCGCTCGGGGTCGGCCTGGAGGTCGGGCAGGGCCACGCCCTTGGGGCAGATGTGCCCGCGCGAGAGCGGGTCGTCGGGGTTGCCCCGCACGCCCGTGACCTCGGGGCCGTCCGGGCCCGGCGTCACGGTGAGCCGGAGCCCGCAGATGGCCTCGCACAGGTTGCAGACGCCGAGCACGGTGAGGGGATCGGAGGGAGCTGCGGTGGCCACCCGCTGATCCTTCCACGAGGGGGTCGCCGCGTGAGAGGCCTCTCACACGGACCTCACGCCCACCTCACGCAGCGGCCCCAGAGTTCTGGGTGTCAGGAAGCACCACCTCACCTCTCAGGAAGGAGTGGACGTCATGGCACGCTCCACGATCCTCGCCTCGCTCGCCCCGGCCCGGGTGGCCAGGTCGGCCGGCACCGACACCCCCGCCGCCCGCCGCCGGCGGCGTCGCCGTCGCCGCCGCATCCGCGCGCGTCGGCGTCGGCGTCGCAACCGCCGCAGCAGCCGCAGCAGCCGCTCGAGCTGAGGCACCACCGCGACGGACGGGTGGCCCGGCCCCCTGGGGCCACCCGTCCGCCGTGGCACGTCCGAAGGAGCTCCAGGATGACGACCGGGCAGCGCGCGGGCGCCCTGCTGCGGCCTCGCGCCGACGAGGCCCCCGTGGTCGACGAGGCACCGCCGATGACCCTGCGCGAGGTGGTGCGCCGATTCTGGCCCGACCTGCGCCCCTACCGCGGCTGGATCGCGCTGAGCATGCTCTTCCTCGCCGCGCTCCCCGCGATCTCCGTGGTCGAGATCCTGCTCTTC
>JBQGFI010000359.1:0-7335 GCA_052040065.1 Marmoricola sp. | reverse complement strand
ACGTCGAGGATGACCTCGATGCCGGCGGCGTGCATCGCCTTGACCATCGACTTGAACTCCTGCACCTGCTGGCCGAGGCTCTGCTCGGTCTGCGCCGTGGAGGAGTAGTCGGCGTGCGGCGCCAGGAAGGCCAGGGTGTTGTAGCCCCAGTAGTTGCGCAGGCCCTGGTCGAGCAGGGTGCTGTCCTGGACGAACTGGTGCACCGGCATCAGCTCGATGGCGGTGATGCCGAGCTTGGTGAGGTGCTCGGTGATCGCGGGGTGCGCGAGGCCGGCGTAGGTGCCGCGCTGGGCCTCCGGCACGTCGGGGTGGGTCTGGGTGAGGCCCTTGACGTGGGCCTCGTAGATCACCGTCTCGTTGTACGGCGTGTCCGGGCGGCGGTCGCCCTCCCAGTCGAAGAAGGGGTTGATGACCACGCCGTGGGTCATGTGGGGCGCGGAGTCGTCGTCGTTGCGCGAGTCCTCGTCGCCGAAGTCGTAGCCGAAGAGCGACTGGTCCCAGTCGATCTCGCCGGCGGTGGCCTTGGCGTAGGGGTCGAGCAGCAGCTTGTTGGGGTTGCAGCGGTGGCCCGCCTCGGGGTCCCACGGCCCGTGCACGCGGTAGCCGTAGCGCTGGCCGGGCTGCACCTGGGGGAGGTAGCCGTGCCACACGTAGGCGTCGACCTCGGTCAGCTCGACGCGGGTCTCGGTGACCTTGCCGCGCCGGCCCACCTCGAAGAGGCAGAGCTCGACCTTGTCGGCCACCTCGCTGAAGATCGCGAAGTTGGTGCCGCTCCCGTCGAAGGTGGCCCCGAGGGGATAGGGCTTGCCGGGCCAGACGTCCACGACGGAACTCCTCTGTACTGCGATTGGAACGATCAAACTACCGGAAGGTCGCTCGCGACGTACCCGGTTGCCGCCCCGGCTCACCCCCGGGAGACGTCGGTCACGCCGGGCCGCCGGGTCGGTGCCCGCTCGCCTCACCGTCGCAGACGCGCGGACACAAGTCCCGGCCGGCGGGTGCTTCGTCCCGACATGTCAGGACAGCGAGCGAACTTGTGCCCGCGCGTCTGCGTACGTCGAGGGCGGCACACTGGAGCCCGTGACCCGGATGTTCGTCGCCGTGCTGCCGCCCCTGGAGGTGGTGGAGGACCTCGAGGAGCTGGTCGCGCCGCGTCGGGAGGCGCCGGTGGCGGGACGGCCGCTGCGGTGGAGCCCGCCGGAGCAGTGGCACGTCACCCTCGCCTTCGCCGCCGACGTGCCCTCGCGGGCCGAGGAGCCGCTGGTCGAGCTGCTGGCGGACGCCGCCGCCCGCAAGCCGCCCTTCGCCACCATGCTCACCGGGGGCGGGGCCTTCCCCGACGTCGCGGCGGGGCGGGTGCTGTGGGCCGGCGTCGACGACCCGGCGCCGTACGACGCGCTCTCGGTGGTGGCGCGGCACGCGGTGGCACGCGCCGGGGTGGAGGTCGACGGGCAGCGCTTCCGGCCCCACGTCACGCTCGCGCGCAGCCCGCGGCCGGTGGAGCTGACCCGGTGGCTGCGGGTGCTCGAGACCTACCGGTCACCGGGCTGGACGGTCGACCGCCTCGCGCTGGTGGCGTCGTACCTCGGGGAGGGCCCGCGCGGCCGCGCCCGCCACGAGGTGGTCGCCGAGCTGCCGCTGGGCGACCCGGCTCAGCGCCCCCGCTCGTAGCGCTCGAGCGCCCGCTTGCGCTCCTCGGCGTGGTCGACGATGCGCCGGGGGTAGTCGTGGGCGTAGCCCTCGTCGTGCTCCCAGGGCTGGTGCGCCGCCTTGCCCGCGAGGTGGCGCAGCTCGGGCACCCAGCGGCGCACGTAGTCGCCGGAGGGGTCGAACTTGGTGCCCTGGGTGATCGGGTTGAAGACCCGGAAGTACGGCGAGGCGTCGGTGCCGGTGCCGGCGACCCACTGCCAGCCGTGGTTGTTGCTGGCCAGGTCGCCGTCGACCAGGTGGTCGAGGAAGTGACGCGCGCCGACCGGCCACCACACGTGCAGGTCCTTGGTGAGGAAGCTGGCCGTGATCATCCGCACCCGGTTGTGCATCCAGCCCTCGTGGAGCAGCTGCCGCATCCCCGCGTCGACCACGGGGAAGCCGGTGCGCCCCTGCTTCCACGCCCCGACGGCGTCCTCGGGCTCGTCGTAGCGCAGCCCCTTGACCGGGTTGAGGTCGTGCCAGGCGCTGCGCGGCTGGTGGTGCAGCACGTCGGCGTAGAAGTCGCGCCAGGCCAGCTCGGTCTCGTACGTCGTCGCGCCGGCGCTGCGCCGCCCGGCGGTCTCGGCGAGCAGCTGCCGGGGGTGCACCACGCCGTACTTCAGGTAGGGCGAGAGCCGCGAGGTGCGGTCGGCGCCGGGGTCGTCGCGCGCCTCGTCGTAGTCGGCGACGTCGTCGTCGAGGAAGGTCCTGAAGCGGCGCCAGGCGGCGTCCTCGCCGGGCGTCGGCATCGTCTCGGGCGCCTCCTCCAGCGCCTTGTCGAGCATGGCGGCGACCCGCTGGTCGCTGTCGTGGGCGACCCACTCGACGCCGCGGGGCGCGGGCTGCGGGTCGTCCCAGCCGGCCTTGCGCCAGGCGCGGGAGAAGGGCGTGAAGACCTTGTAGGGGTCGCCCGAGCCGTTGCGCACGGTGCCGGGCTCGACGGCGTACGGCGACCCGGTGGCCACGCCCTCGACACCCTCGGGCAGCGCCTCGACCACGGCGCGGTCGCGCCGCACGCCGTACGGCGCGTAGTCGCGGCTGACGTGCACCTGGGAGGCCCCGACCTCCTCGGCGAGCGCGGGCACCAGCGACTCGGGCCGCCCCATGCGGATGCACAGGTGGCCGTCCATGGAGTCGTCGAGGGCGCGCAGCGACGCCGCGAGCCAGGCCCGGCGGGCGTGGCCGGCGCCGCGCCACAGCGCGGGATCGCGCACGAAGAGGCCGAGCACCGGCCCCTCGGCGTGCGCCGCCCGCAGCGCGGGGTGGTCGCGCAGGCGCAGGTCACGGCGGAACCACATGATCGAGGTCATGCCCTGCTAGGTAACCACCGGCGGGCGACTCGAACCCGGCGACCTGGGCACCCCTACGGTTGTGCCCATGCGTCAGGTCAGCCGGCTCCGGGCCGGGCTGCGCTCCTACTTGCGATCCAGCCTGTGGGAGATGACCCCGCGCGACCACCGCCAGAGCGACCGGGAGTTCCGCCGTCGGCAGCTGGTCAGCGGGATCGTGGTGGTCGTCGGCGCCGTCGTGCTCGGCTTCACGCTCCGCTTCATCGACCCCGAGGACTTCGGGCGCTTCTACGCCGCCACGGCCCTGCTCGCGGGCGTCTGGGCGGTCGGCGCCTTCGCCTCCGGCCCGCTCCACCTGGGTCGCATCGGCAACCCCGCCGAGCCCGACCTGGTCGCCCCGCGCCCGGTGCTGCAGCCGCTGCTGCTCGGGGCGGCGCTCGCCCTGGTCTTCGTCGCGGGCGCCTACCTGATCACCGAGGTGCCCGTCCTCGACCGCAACCTCACGCCCTTCATCAGCTCGGTGCTCGAGCACACCCAGCAGGGCAGCGCCGTGGTGCTGCTCCTGGTCACCGTGGTCAACGGCATCGCCGAGGAGCTCTTCTTCCGCGGCGCGATGTACGCCGCGATCCGGCGCCACCAGGTCGCCTGGACCACGCTGGCCTACACCATCGCCACGCTGGCCACGGGCAACGTGATGCTGGGCTTCGCCGCGGTCGTCGTCGGCGCCATCGTCGGGCTGCAGCGGCGCGCGACCGGCGGCATCCTGGCGCCGATCATCACCCACCTGACGTGGTCGGTGACGATGCTCTTCGCCCTCCCCGCGATCTTCCTCTGAGCCCGGCGGGACGGCTCAGGACGGCTCAGGCGGCGCCGGCGGCCTTCCGGTCGGCGAGCGCCTTGCGCACCATCTCGGCGTACGACATGGGCGTGCCGGGCACGAGCTGCTGGATGCTGTGGTCCTTGACCACCACCTGCACCCCCATGGAGTCGACCAGGTTGCGCCCGGTGGTCACGTCGACGTCGGTGACCAGGGCGAGCCAGCGCGAGGAGAGACCGGGGCTGAGCACGGGCACGGTCATGATCGGGACCGGCCGGCCCTTGATCAGCCGCCCGGCGGTGCGCAGCATCTCCAGGTAGGAGAGCTGGTCGGTGCCGCCGACCTCGTAGGTGCGGCCGAAGGTCTCCTCGCGCCCGGCCACGCCGACGAGGTAGCGCACCACGTCGTCGAGCGAGATCGGCTGCGTGCGGGTCTTGGCCCAGCGCGGCACGACCATCGCCGGCAGGTTCTGCGCCAGCTGCCGGGTGATCTCCCAGCTGATGCCTCCGTGGCCGACCACGATGGCGGCGCGCAGCGTCGTCACGGGCACGCCGGTGTCGCCCAGCAGGCCCTCCACCTCACGGCGCGAGCGCAGGTGCGCCGAGAGCTCCTCGTCGTCGTCGCCGAGCCCGCCCATGTAGACGATCTGGCGCACGCCGGCCTCCGCGGCCGCCGCCGCGAACGCCCGGGCGGCGTCGGCGTCCTTGCGCTCGAAGTCGTCGTCGTCCAGCGAGTGGACCAGGTAGTAGGCCACCTCGACGCCGTCCAGCGGCTCCTTGAGCGACGCCGCGTCGCCGACGTCACCGGCCACGGGCGTCCCCGGGTCGTCGTACTCCTCGGGGCGGCGGGTCATCGCGCGCACGTCGTGCCCGTCGGAGGTGAGGGAGGCGACGAGCGGGCGGCCGATGAAGCCGGTGGCGCCGGTGACGAGGATGCGGGTCATGCTGTCGGGGGTACCCGCAGGTCGCGGCGGGTCACGACGGCGAAACCTGCGGCCGATAGCCTCCTGCCATGTCCTACCTGCTGCGCGTCGCTCTGCCCGACGTGCCCGGGTCGCTGGGCCGACTGGCCTCGGCGATCGGCTCGGCGGGCGGCAACATCGACGCCATCGAGATCGTGGAGCGCACCGACGGCCGGGCCGTCGACGACGTCTTCCTCGCGGCCGAGCCGGGCGTGATGCCCGACAGCATCATCTCGGCGTGCACGCAGCTCGAGGGCGTCGACGTGCTGTGGATCTCCCGCTACGGCGCCGGCTCCAACCTGACCCGCGACCTCGAGGTCGTCGAGGCGATGACCTCGCAGCCCGCGAGCGCGCGCGACGTGCTCGTCGACCTCGCCCCCGCCACGTTCGTGGTCGACTGGGCCGCCCGGGTGCGGCGCGACGGCGACCGCGTCGTCATCGCCCACGGCTCGCCCGCAGCCCCGAGCGAGGTCCCCGACGACCTGCGCTGGCCCGACGCCGCCAGCATCGAGCGCGGCCGGCGCTTCGAGCTGCCCGAGCGGCTGGCCGACCTGCTGGTGGCCGGCTGCGGCTACGACGCCGACGAGATGGTCGTGGTGGCCCGCCGCGGCGGCCCGCCCATCCTCGACTCCGAGATCGCGCGGCTGCGTCACCTGGCCGCGCTGGCGCAGTCGATCGACCGCTGAGACGGCAGGGCCTGCGACCGCTCAGCGCCGGCCGACGACGTACGTCGCCGTGTGCGGCCCGGCCTCGAGCCGCCGCACCAGCTCCTGGCGGCGGAGCAGGCGCGCGTCGCTGAGAGGGGCGGTGCGGTGCGGCAGCCGATCGAGCAGCGGCAGCGAGGCGACCAGGGCGCCGACGAGCGCCAGCGCGCCCACCAGGGCGACCAGCAGGACGCCATCGCCGCTGCTCAGCAGACGGCCCAGGGCGAGTGCCGCGAGCACGACCGCCACGAGCGAGCCCGCCGCGCGCGCCCGCCGACCGTCGTCGTGCCTCGACATCGTGCCCCCCGCGGGCCGTGACCACGGCTGGGCCCGCGGTCGAGTCCACGACGTTAAGTCCGATTCAGGCGTATTGCAACGATAGTTGCGGTTTGAACCAGAAGTGGGGGGACCGCTCCGTCAGTCGACGGGGGTGAGCTTGAAGAGCGGGATCTGCCGGTCCGTCTTCTCCTGGTACGACGCGTAGGTCGCCCAGGTGCTCACGCACAGCTGCCACAGGTCCTCGCGCTCCTCGCCCTCCACGAGCTCGGCGCGGTAGGTCTTGCGCACCGACCCGTCCTGCAGCTCGACCTCGGGGTGGGCCAGGAAGTTGTGGTACCAGACCGGGTGCTCGGGTGCTCCGCCCTTGGAGGCCACGGCGACGTAGACGCCGTCGCGCTCCACCCGCATCAGCGGGGTCTTGCGGACCTTGCCGCTCTTCGCGCCGCGGTTGGTGATGACCACGATCGGGTCGTCGGTGCCGGGGAGCGTGTTGGCCTCCTGGCCGTTGCTCGCCTCGAACTGCTCGACCTGGTCGCGGACCCACTTCTCGGGGCTGGGCTCGTACTCGCCTTCGATCGCCATGACCCCCACCCTCCCACTGCGGGCCACCCGCCGCCCTACAGTCCGCACCATGAGCGCGATCGACGGTGTCAGCGAGATCTTCGACCCGCAGCGGTGGGAGGCGGTGCCCGGCTTCGAGGACCTGACCGACCTGACCTACCACCGGGCGCGCGAGCACGGCACCGTGCGCGTCGCCTTCGACCGCCCCGACGTGCTCAACGCCTTCCGGCCCCACACCGTCGACGAGCTGCTGCGCGTGCTCGACCACGCGCGCACCAGCTCGGACGTCGGCTGCGTGCTCCTCACCGGCAACGGTCCCGCTGAGCGCCACGGCAAGTGGGCCTTCTGCACCGGCGGCGACCAGCGCATCCGCGGCCGGTCGGGCTACCAGTACGAGGACGGCACCGGCGGCGACCAGGAGGACGCCCGCACCCCGGCCGTCAAGGAGCGCCTCGGGCGGCTTCACATCCTGGAGGTGCAGCGGCTGATCCGCTTCATGCCCAAGGTCGTCATCTGCCTCGTCCCCGGCTGGACCGCCGGCGGTGGCCACTCCCTGCACGTCGTGTGCGACCTGACCCTGGCCAGCGCCGAGCACGCCCGCTTCAAGCAGACCGACGCCGACGTCGGCAGCTTCGACGCCGGCTTCGGGTCGGCGTACCTCGCCCGCCAGGTCGGCCAGAAGAAGGCCCGCGAGATCTTCTTCCTGGGCCAGGAGTACGACGCCCACGAGGCCGTCGCGATGGGCACGGCCAACCGCGCCGTCCCCCACGCCGAGCTCGAGGAGGTAGGCCTCGAGTGGGGCCGCCTCGTCAACGGCAAGAGCCCCACCGCCCAGCGGATGCTCACGTACGCCTTCAACGCCATCGACGACGGCCTGGTCGGCCCGCAGCTCTTCGCCGGCGAGACCACCCGCCTCGCCTACATGACCGACGAGGCCGCCGAGGGCCGCGACCAGTTCCTGGAGAAGCGCGACCCCGACTGGTCGCCGTACCCCTGGTACTACTGAGCCGCCGACGGCGTACGGCAGGATCGACC
>JBQGFI010000358.1:0-15826 GCA_052040065.1 Marmoricola sp. | reverse complement strand
AGCCGCGGGACGTCCTCGGGCTTGTCGGCGAGCGCCTTGCTGACGCGCCCGACGCCCGGCGTGTACGCCATCGAGAGGTCGTCGCGGGTGCGCAGCGGGACCTTGGAGCTGACCTCGATCTTGCCGCCGATGTGCAGCAGGAAGGTGCGGTCGGAGACCTTGTGCACCGTGATGCCCTCGAGCCCGCGGATCTGCTCGACGATCTCCTCCGCGTGGTCGGAGTCGGTGGCCGAGCAGGTGACGTCGACCACCAGGCGGTCGTGACGCGACTCGGTCACGTCGAGCGCGGTGACGATGCCGCCCTCGTCGGCGATGCACGACGCCACGTGCCCGATCAGCTGTGGTCGGACGTCGGTGTGCAGCCGCACCGTGATCGAGTAGGACCCACTGGTCGCCATCCGGCGCTTGCGCTGCGGCTGCTCACTCATGGCCCGCATCCTCCGCCATCGGCCCGGTTACCGGCGAGTCCGTGACCCCGGTCACCCGAGAACACTACGAACTCAATCCCACCCGGCGCCGCTCGACACCGCTCGGGGACGGCCGTCCCCGCGGGTCACGGGCGCGTGCTCGGTGCGGGTGAGGGGCCCTGCCGCCGGTGGTGGCAGGGCCCCTCGGCCCGGTCAGGCCTCGATCGCGGTGCGGTCGTCGCCACCGGTGGTGCTGATGGCGATCTTGCGCGGCTTGGCCTTCTCGGCCACGGGGATGGCCAGCCGGAGCACGCCCGCGTCGTAGGACGCCTCGAGCCGCTCGAGGTCCAGGTTGTCGCCGAGCACGAGCTGACGGCTGAAGCGGCCCCGTGGGCGCTCGCCGGCCAGCAGCTCCCAGTCGCCGTTGCGGGGCAGTCGCTCCGCGGCGACCGAGAGCACGTTGCGCTCGACCTGGATGTCGATGCTCTCGACGCTCACGCCGGGCAGGTCGAGCTCGAGCACGAGCTGGTCGCCCTCGCGCCAGGCGTCCATCGGCATCGCCACGGGCCGGGTGGAGGTGCCCAGCAGGTGCTGGGTGAGACGGTCGAAGTCGCGGAACGGGTCGGTGGTGCGCAGCAGCATGATGTCCTCCTCACGAGTTGAACCTGTATCAGCGGATACAGGTTTCTTATACTCCAGCGAACAGCACGGTGCAAGCCCTTGTTCCCGGTCCGCAGGAGGTCCCGTGTCCGAGCGCCACGTCGGCGTCTACGCCATCTCGGTGGCCGCCGACCGCCTCTCGATGCAGGTGCAGAACCTGCGCGTCTACGAGCGCCACGGGCTGGTCTCGCCCGCACGCACGCCGGGGGGCACCCGGCTCTACAGCGAGGCCGACCTCGAGCGCCTCGCCCGGGTCCGCGACCTGCTCGCCGAGGGCCTCAACCTCGCCGGCATCGTCAAGGTGGTGGTGCTGGAGGACGAGCTCCGCCGGCTCCGCGCCGCCAACGCCCGTCTCCGCCGACAGGCCACCGGCTGACCCCGGCGGCGGTCAGGTCTGGGTGGCGAGGGCGACCGGGAGGACGGGGCCGGCGCCGGCCTCCTGGAGGGCCTGGGCGGCGAGGGTGAGGCACCAGCCGGTGACCACGACGTCGTCGACGAGGAGGACCGGGCCGCCGTCGAGCGGCTGGTGCTGCTCGAGGGAGAAGCGGCGGCGCACCGCGGCCACGCGCTGCGCGGAGTTGGCGGCCCCCGCCTCGGGCGGCACCGAGGGGTCGGTGATCGCCCAGGTGGCCACGACCGGCAGCCGCATCGTGCGCGCCAGGCCGTCGGCGAGCTCGCCGACCAGCTGCGGACGCCGCTCGGAGGCGACGCGCACCACCCCGGTCGGGCGCTGCTCCCACGAGGCCGACCAGTCCTTCATCACCGTCACCAGGGCGTCCACGAGCCCGGGGGGCACGGCGCCGTCGTCGGTGTCGGGGGCGAGCAGCCGCCGCAGCTGCTGGCCGTAGCCGAGGTCGGTGAGCCGGGCGACCGCGCGACCCTCCTGCGAGGGCACCTTGATCTTGCCGCTGAGGTCGAGGCCCATGCCGGCGAGCGCGGTGGGCCACATCTTGCGGGGCGCGAGCGCGACCCCGGGCCGCTGCAGCCGCTGCGACGCCGCCGCGACGGCCGCGTCGGAGACGCCACCGGGCAGCGTGAGCCCGCCGCAGTTGTCGCAGCGGCCGCAGTCGGCCGCGCCCGGGTCGTCGAGCTGCTCGCGCAGGAAGCGCATCCGGCAGCCGTCGGTGGCGACGTAGGCGAGCACGGCGTCCTGCTCGCTCTGCCGGGCGGCGCGCACCCGCTCGTAGCGCTCGGCGTCGTAGTGCCACGGCTGCCCCGTGCTGACCCAGCCGCGCTGCACCCGGCGCACGGCGCCGTCGACGTCGAGCACCTTCAGCATGGTCTCGAGGCGGTTGCGCGAGAGGTCGACCTGCGTCTCGAGCGCGGGCGTGCCGCGGGGCTCCTCGGGGTCGAGCGCGGCGAGGGTGGCGCGCACCTTGTCCTCGGGCGGGAAGGCCAGGGAGGCGAAGTAGCGCCAGATCTCGCGGTCCTCCCACGCGGGCAGCAGCACCACGGTCGCCGGGACGTCGGGGTCGGTGCCGCGCCCGGCACGGCCGACCTGCTGGTAGTAGGACACCGGCGAGGCCGGGGCGCCGACGTTGACCACGAAGCCCAGCCTGGCGTCGAAGCCCATGCCGAGCGCGCTGGTGGCGACCAGGGCCTTGAGCCGGCCCGCCAGGAGGTCCTGCTCGAGGGCCTGCCGCTCGGTGGTCTCGGTCTGGCCGGAGTACGCCGCCACGGCGTGGCCGCGCGCCCGCAGCACGTCGGCGATCTCCTGCGTCGCGGCGACGGTGAGGGTGTAGACGATGCCGGTGCCCGGCAGGTCGTCGAGGTGCTCGGCCAGCCAGGCGATCCGGTCGTCGGGTCGCTCGAGCTGCACCACGCCGAGGCGCAGCGACTCGCGGTCGAGCGACCCCCGCAGCACCAGGACGTCGTCGCCGAGCGGCTCGGCGACGTCGGTGGTGACCCGCTCGTTGGCGGTGGCGGTGGTCGCGAGCACGGGGATGCCGGCGGGCAGGGTGGTGAGCACCTGCCGGATGCGGCGGTAGTCGGGGCGGAAGTCGTGGCCCCAGTCGGAGATGCAGTGCGCCTCGTCGATCACGAGCAGCCCGGCCGTCTCGGTGAGGCTGGGGAGCACCTGGTCGCGGAAGGTGGGGTTGTTGAGCCGCTCCGGGCTCACGAGCAGCACGTCGACCTCGCCCGCGGCGACCTGCTCCTGGATCTGCTGCCAGGCCTCGATGTTGGTGGAGTTGATCGTCGCGGCGTGGATGCCGGCCCGCTCGGCGGCCTCGATCTGGTTGCGCATCAGCGCCAGCAGCGGGCTCACGATGACCGTCGGCCCCGCGCCCATGCCGCGCAGCAGCGCGGTGGCCACGAAGTAGACCGCCGACTTGCCCCACCCGGTGCGCTGCACGACCAGCGACCGCGCCTGGCGCACCACCAGGGCCTCGATCGCCGCCCACTGGTCGTCGTGGAGCCGGGCGTCCTCGGAGCCGACCAGGGCGCGGAGGTGGCTCTCGGCCTGCTCACGGGTGCTCATGCGACCACCCCACCACGGCCGGCCGACAGCGGCCGCGGCAGTCCACAGGTCCGGCTCCGCCGCGCGCTCACCGGCGTACGACGACGGTGCCGGTGTTGGTCGCCACGGCCAGCAGCCCGGGCGGGGCGACCGCGCGGTAGGGCCAGTACGTCGTCGCCAGCCCGTCGGTCGGCAGCGGCGTCGCGCGACGGCGGCCGGTGCGCAGGTCGAGACGCAGCAGCGCGTCGGTGGCCGGCACCAGCAGGGTGTCGGCGTCCAGCGACGGCATCGCGTCGAGCACCGCGCCGTACGGCAGCAGCTGGCGCTCCCCGGGCACCTCGAAGCGCCAGAGCCGCTCGCCGCCCGTGGCGTCGTACGCCGTCCACGTGCTGCCGGCGCGCACCACCACCCGGTCGCCCCGCACGGTGGCGTCGAAGGCCGTGCCCGCGGCCGGGACCGTCGACCACACCTCGCGGCCGGCGTGGTCCAGCGCGACCAGGGAGGGCTGCGCGTCGCCGTCCTCGAGACGGGTGAGCAGCACCCGTGAGCCCGTCGTCCCGACCACGTGCACGTCGGTGCCGGCGGGCTCCTCCCGCGACCACGAGGTGCTGCCGTCGAGCCCACGCGCCTGCAGCCGGACGCCGGCTCCCAGCCCCTCGCGCGCCGCCGGGTCGAGCACGTCGGGCAGCGCGCTGCCACCCACCAGCACCCGCTCGTCGTCGAGCAGCCCGAGGTGGTCGCCGCGGCCGGCGGCGACTCGCTGCTGCCACTGCTGCCCGGAGGCGCCGGCGCGCAGCAGCCGCTCGCCGTCGAGCAGCGCCACCACCGACCCGTCGTCGAGCAGCTGCGTGGCGACCCGGGCGGCGGGGTCGGTGTCGGTCGCGAGGCACCACCGCCGCTCGCCGTCGGCGAGATCGAGGGCCACCAGGTCGGGGGGCTCGTCCTCGGGCAGCGTCACCACCAGGTAGGTCTGGTCGTCGGCGTCGAAGGCCGAGGCGGCGGTGCCCACCGCGACGCTCCACCGCGGCGCCAGGTCACCGCGGTCGTCGAGCGCGAGCAGGGTGAAGCGGTCGCGGTCGCGCAGCCGGACCCCCAGCCCCGCGTCGTACGCCGAGAGCTGGACCGCCTGCTCGTAGTCGTAGCCGCGGGAGGCCAGCGCCGCGTCGTCGCCGCCGAGCGCGTCGACCAGCGGCGGCGGGGCGCTGCCGTCGAAGGGCGTGGGGGAGCCGGC
Source organism: Marmoricola sp. (assembly GCA_052040065.1). Taxonomy (GTDB): domain Bacteria; phylum Actinomycetota; class Actinomycetes; order Propionibacteriales; family Nocardioidaceae; genus Marmoricola. The sequence goes on along the minus strand of JBQGFI010000358.1, from coordinate 11,070 downwards.
GGCGTCGTACGACGTGACGGCCGCGCCGCACGCGCGCTCGCCGTCGCGCCACGCGACGCCGACGCCCAGGCCGGTGAGCGCGAGCACGAGCACCACCCCGCCCAGCAGCCACCCGCGCCTCACGCAGGCAGTCTCGCCGACGGCAGCCGCACGGTCACGGTGGTGCCCTCGCCGAGCGCGGAGTCGACCTCGATGCTGCCCCGGTGCTCGGCCACGATGCGCTGCGCCACCGGCAGCCCGAGCCCGGACCCGGCGATCTGCTCGTCGTGGGCCTGGGGTGCGCGCCAGAAGCGCTCGAAGACCCGGCCCAGGTCCTCGGTCGGGATCCCCATGCCCGTGTCGGAGACGGCCAGCACGGCCTCGGTGGCCGCGGTCCTCGCCGAGCAGGTCACGCGGCCCCCGTCGGGGGTGAACTTCACGGCGTTGCCCGCGAGGTTGAGCACCAGCCGCTCGAGCACGAGCGGATCACCGGTGACCACCACCGGCTCGCGGGGGAGGTCGAGGCGGAGGTCGAGCCGCCGGTCGGCGGCGAGCTGCTCCACGGTGCTCCACGCGTCGGTGACGACCTCGCGCAGGTCGAGCGGCGTCGCCCGTCCGCTCGGCCCGGCGTCGGGTCCGCGCGCGACGTAGAGCAGGTCGTCGACCAGCGCACGGAGCCGGGTGACGTTGCGGTCGACCTTCTCCAGCGCCTCCGACTGCCGGGGGTCGACCGGGCCGTAGGCGCCGTCGACGATCAGCTCGGTGTAGCCCTGGCTGCTGGTGATGGGGGTCCGCAGCTCGTGGCTGATCGTGGAGACCAGCTCGTCCTTGACTGCGTCGGCCTCCTCGAGGCGGCGTACGGACTCCTGCTCGCGGCGCAGCGCCTCGGCCTGCACCTGCTCGGCCCGCGCCCGCTCGGTGACGTCCTCACCGGTGGCCAGGTAGCCGATCAGCACACCGTCGCTGCGGATCTCGTTGACGCTCAGCGAGAGCACCACCTCCGCGCCCGACTTGTCGCGGTAGTGCGCGTCGCGGTGGACACCGTCGGAGAGGCCACGCCACGTCGACGTGGTCTCGTCGCGGGGGACGCCGCGCACGTGGCCGTCGGGCGTCACCCCGTCGGCGTGCCGCAGGATCTCGGGCGTCCGGCCCAGCACCTCGGCCTCGGTGTAGCCGAAGAGCAGCTCGGCGCCGCGGTTGAAGCGGGTGATCCGGAAGTCGGGGTCGAGCGTGACCAGGGCGGTGCCGGTCGCGGCGTCGAGGATGCGCTGCACCGTCGCCTGGGCCCGGCCGGCGAGCCGCTCGGTGGCGTCGAGGCGGTCCAGCAGCGGGTCGCGCGAGAGCGCCGCCAGCTGCCGCACGGGGATCGGCGTGGCCTCGAAGCGCTCGACCAGGCCCCGGTGGAAGACCACGAAGCCGAGCAGCGGGACGGCGTACACGCCCGCGAGCAGCAGCTTGCCGAGCACCCCCTCGACCACCGCCGCGCCCAGACCGGGCGTCGGTGCCTGCGCCACCACCGGGAAGAGCAGCCCGTCGATGGTCAGGACGCCGACGAAGGCGAGCACGTAGACCATCGTCATGCTGCGGCCCGAGCGCCGGGACTTGGCCCGCTCGAGCAGCGAGGTGAGCAGCACGATCAGCACCACCGTGAGCACCCCGCCGGTGACGACGGGGCGCAGCACCGTGGCGAAGGTCGCCTCCGGCACCCCGAAGGGGTCGTTGATGTTGGGCGCGTCGACGGCGTACCCGGTGAGCGCGAAGGAGGCCAGCACCAGCACGTCGACCGCGATCGTCACCGCCACCACGTTGCGCAGCACCTGCAGGTCGCGTCCCGCGATCAGGGTCACGATCGCGGTGAACATGAGGCCGGCGTAGGCCACCTGGCCGGCCGGGATCGTCAGGCCGGCGAGCTCGAGCTGGTAGACGCCGCTCAGCAGACCGGCGAAGACCAGCAGCGCCGCGAGGTGGGCGTAGAGCAGCACGAAGCGGAAGGGGGTCCGCCAGGCCACGAAGACCAGGGGCAGCCCTGCGTAGACGAGCACCGAGAGGCCGAAGACCGCAGTGTTCGACATGGCGCCACCATCCCCGTTCCCACTCCGGATAGTGGCAGGGGTGCGCCGTCCTCGGCTACTGCCTGGTCGGACCTGCGCCCTGCAGCCGCAGGAACTCCAGGTGCCGCTCGTACTGGTCGAGCACGTCGTCGATGAGCTGGCCCGGCACGTAGCCCATCACGTCGTAGCCGAGCCCACCCTGCGCGAGGTGCACCTCGACCCGGCCGTAGCGGTCCTGCCCGCTGGGCACGCGACCGCCGTACGCCGGCACGGGCGCCGTCGTCGGCCACATCTGGTAGCGGAAGGGGTGCTCGGCCTCGGGGTCCGCGAGCAGGTCCACGCACCCCTCCTCCAGGCGCCTGGCCTCGGCGGTGACGCCGCGCCGCTCGAGCTCGACCGCGACCTCCTGCAGCGCCGGCAGCGCCACGTCCGTGAGGTAGGCCTCCGCCTGCTGCGGCGTGGGGAAGTCCAGGGCGTGGGAGAGCCGCTGCCGCCAGGGGCGGGCGCGGTGCGCCGCGACGTCGTGCCGCAGCGCGTCGGCGCGCCAGGTCTCGACCCGCAGCGCCCGCAGCAGGCCCCACATGACCCCCACGAGCACGAAGGCGAAGGGCAGTCCGACGATCACCGTGGCGTACTGCAGCGCGAAGATGTTGCCGGCCCCCAGGATGGCGAGGGTCAGCGCGCCCGTGGCGGTGGCCCAGAAGATGCGCAGCCACGGCTTGCCGTCGTGCAGCGGGGTCGGCAGCCGGGAGGAGAGGTTCGCCATCACCAGGGCGCCGGAGTCGGCCGAGGTCACGTAGAAGAGCAGGCCCACCACGATCGCCAGGCCGGCCACGAAGGTGAAGCCGGGGTAGGCCTGCAGCAGCGCCCACAGCCCCTGGTCGGGGCCGGTGGCCGACGAGACGACCTCGAGGAAGTCCTGGTTGCCGGAGCGGACCTCGTCGAGGGCGGCGTTGCCGAAGATCGCGATCCACATCACGATGTAGCAGAACGGGATGATCAGCGTGCCCGCGACGAACTGGCGGATGGTGCGGCCCCGCGAGATCCGGGCCAGGAAGAGCCCGACGAAGGCCGCCCAGGCGACCCACCAGGCCCAGAAGAAGAGCGTCCAGAGGCTCATCCAGTCGCCGACGTCCTCGAAGGGGAAGGTCTGCATCGTCATGTCGGGGAAGAGCCGCGCGTAGTCGCCGACGTTGAGCACCAGGGCGTTGAGCAGGTAGGACGTGCGTCCGGTGACGAGCACGAAGAGCGCCAGGCCGATGGCGAGCAGGACGTTGACCTGGGAGATCACCTTGATGCCCTTGTCGACCCCGCTGACGGCCGAGACGGTGGCGATGGCCACCGCGACGATGATCAGCGCCGACTGCGCGGCCAGCCCCTGCGGCACGCCGAGGACGAGGTCGAGGCCGACGTTGAGGCTGACCACGCCGATGCCGAGGCTGGTCGCGACGCCGAAGATGGTGCCGAGCACCGCGGCGACGTCGATGGCGTGGCCGGCCGGGCCCTCGACCCGCTTGCCGAGGATCGGGGAGAGCGCCGAGCGCACCGCCAGCGGGAGCCCCGCGCGGTAGGAGAAGTAGGCGAGCGCCATCCCCATCAGGCAGTACATCCCCCACCCGGAGATGCCGTAGTGGAAGAGCGTCCACACGGTGCCCTCGCGGGCCGCCTCGACGGTCTCGCCCTCGCCGGAGGGCGGCGTGAGGTACTGCGTGACCGGCTCGTAGACGGAGTAGAACATCAGGTCGGTGCCGATGCCCGCGGCGAAGAGCATCGCGGCCCAGGCGCCGGTGCCGAACTCCGGCCGGGAGTGCTCCGGCCCCAGCCGCACGTGGCCGTAGCGGGAGAGCCCGAGGTAGACGACGAAGCCGAGCACCGCGGTGGCCAGGGCGATGTAGTACCAGCCGAACCACGTGGAGACCCAGCCGACGACCTGCTCGAGCACGCCGTAGGCGTGGTCCGGCGCGGCGACGCACCAGACCGTGACCGCGATGGTCACGACCGCCGCGGTGCCGAAGACGGGCCAGTTGACCCGCACCTGCTCCTCGGTCTCCGCCAGTGCTGCCTGCCGCTCGTCCAGGTCCGCCATGGAGGACAAGGTAGTGCGCCGCGCGCGTCTGCGCCCCTGTCGTCGCGCTCCTGTTCTCGCCGCTCAGCCTCGGCGCGCGCGGATCTCCTCCACGATGGCCGGGACGACCTCGTGCATGTCGCCGACCACCGAGTAGGTGGCCTTGGTCATCATCGGGGCGTCGGGGTCGGTGTTGATCGCCACGATCGTCTTCGACGAGGCGCAGCCGGCCCAGTGCTGGATGGCGCCGGAGATGCCGCAGGGCACGTAGAGCTCGGGGGCGATCCGGCTGCCCGTCTGCCCCACCTGCTCGTGGTGGGGCCGCCAGCCCAGCGAGGTGACGACCCGGGAGACGCCGAGCTGGCCGCCGAGCAGCTCGGCGAGCTCGACGACGTCGCCGAAGCCCTCCGGCCCGCCGGCCCCGCGGCCGGCCCCGACCACGATGCGGGCGGACTTCAGCGAGCCCGCGGCCCGGGTGTCGACGGGCTCGACGGAGACGGCGCGCACCGCGAGGTCGTCGTCGGTCAGCTCCAGCGGCAGCGCGACCACCTCACCGGCTCCCGCGCTCTCGGCCGCGGACGCCTCGACGGCGTGGCCCGCGACGGTGAAGACCGCCGGACGCTTCGGCAGCACCAGCTCCTCCATCGCCGCGCCACCGACGACCTGCCGGGTCACGGTGAAGGGCGAGAGCGAGGAGAAGGCGACCACGTTGGCGGCCATCGCGGCGTCGAGCCGGGTGGCGACGCGGGCCATCACCTCGTTGCCGCGGTTGGTGCCTCCCGCCATGAGGACGACGGCCTTCTGCTGCGTGCGTGCCGCCAGCACGGCGCTGGCCGCGGCCGCGCCGGAGAAGGTCGCGAGCTCGGGGGAGTCGGCGTGCAGCACGGTGCGGACGCCGTGCTCGGCGAGCTCCTTGGGCACGGCGTCGCCCATGGGCCCCACGACGACGGCGTCGACCGGGATGCCGCCGCCCGCCGTGGCGAGCGAGCGGGCGAAGGCCACGGCCTCCAGCGACACCTCGGCCGCCTGGCCGCCGGCGGTCTCGACGTAGACCACGATCATCGGGTCACCCCCAGCTGCTCGAAGAGGTCGACGACCGCTCCGGCCGCCTCGGGGCCCTCGCCGAGCACGGTCGCCGACGACGCGGTCGCCTCGGGCAGGGTGAGCCGGAGCCGGCCGCTGCCCGTCGCGGCACCGGTCAGGGCACGCATCTCGACGGGCACCTTCTTGGCCTTCATCCGGCCGGTGATGGTCGGGTAGCGCGGCTCGACACCGCCCTCCAGGACCGTGACCACCGCGGGCGTCGGCACCCGGAAGGTCTCGCGACCGTCGGGCCCGTCGCCCTCCAGGCGCAACGCGTCGCCGTCGACTGCGACGGTCTTGATGCCGGTGACGACGGGCCGCGTGAGCTCGTGGGCGAGCCGGATGCCGACCTGGAAGTCACCGGAGTCGGCCGCGTCGTTGCCCAGCAGGACCAGGTCGTACGGCGCGCCGGCCGCCACGTGCTCGCGCACCACGGCGGCGATCTCACGGGCCACGTCGGCAGGGCCGAGCGTGACCGGGTCGGCCTCGACCAGGGTGGCCGCGGTGCAGCCGACACCCAGCGCCGTGCGCAGCTGCTCGACCGACTCGGCGTCGCCGACGGTGAGCACCGTCGCCTCGCCCTCGGTGGCCGCCGCGAGCTGCACGGCGGTCTCGACGGCGCAGAGGTCGTGGTTGGACAGCGTGTAGCCGACGAAGCGGGCGTCGGCGGCCTGCGCGTCGTCGCGCAGCAGCACCTCGCCGGAGAAGTCCGGCACCCGCTTGACGCAGACGAGGACCCTCACGTCACCGCATCCTCTCGTTGGCGGGGTCGAGCAGCGGGGTGGAGTCGACCGAGCCGACGGTGACGGGGTAGAGCTCCTCCATGTAGGACACGGCGAGCTGGTTGCCGACCACGGCCTGCTCGGGGGGCAGGAAGGCCATCAGCACGTGCTTGCCGAGCGAGGGCGCCGAGCCCGCGCTGGTGACGTACGGGTGGTGGCCGTGGCCGTCGGTGAGCAGCGCGCCGTCGCGGGTGAGGATCGGCTCCCCGCCGAGCATGTAGCGCTTCACGCCGCTCGCCGAGGTGTGGTCGTCGACCGTCATCGTGCACAGCACCGTCTGGGGCTCGGCCTCGCGGTGCGCGAGGTAGGCCGCCTTGCCGACGAAGTCGGCGGCCTTGACCTTGGGCCGCTGCATCGCGACCTCGACGATCGAGCGCTCGGAGTCGAGCTCGGCCCCGAAGGCGCGGTAGCCCTTCTCGATGCGCCCGGTGGTGCCGTAGACGCCGATGCCGACGGGCACCGCGCCGTGGTCCTGGCCGGCCGAGAGCAGCGTGTCCCACAGCGCCGCGGCGGCCTCGAAGGGCACGTAGAGCTCCCAGCCGAGGTCGCCGACGTAGGAGATGCGGCTGGCCAGCACGGGGGAGTCGACGCCCTTGACCGAGATCTCGCGGCAGCTCAGCATGCCGAAGCCCTCGTGGCTGACGTCGTCGCCGGTGAGCGAGGCGAGGATGTCGCGGGCCCGGGGACCCCACAGCCCGATCGTCGAGAGCTCGGTGGTGAGGTCGCTCAGGGTGGCGCCGTCGGCCAGGTGGTCCTTGAACCACTTGCGGTCGGCCATGCCGTGGGCGCCGCCCGTGACGACGCGGAAGTGGTCGTCGCCGAGGCGCATCACGGTCAGGTCGGAGACGAAGCCGCCGTGGGCGTCGAGCACGGGCGTGTAGATCACCTTGCCGACGGCGACGTCGCACTGCGCCACGCAGGTCTGCTGCACCGAGGCCAGCGCCCCCGGACCGGTGACGTCGAAGATGCAGAGGGCCGTGAGGTCGATGACCCCGGCGGCCTCGCGCATCGCGAGGTGCTCGGCGTTGATGATCGGGCTCCACCAGCGGGAGTCCCACTCGTGCTCGCGCGGCATCACGGCGTCGCCGTACTTCTCCAGCAGCGGCGCGTTGGACTCGTACCACCACGGCCGCTCCCAGCCCACGGTTTCGTGGAAGACGGCCCCGGCGGCCTCCTGGGCGTCCTTCATCGGAGACCAGCGCACGCCGCGGTCGGAGGCGTACTGCTCGCCGGGGTGCACGATGCCGTAGGTCTTGATGAAGGCCTCGCTGGTGCGCGCCCGGGTGTGCTCGCGGGTGGTCTCGTGGTCGTGGAAGCGCGCGATGTTGCTGTGGCTGACGTCGATCTCGCTGTAGCCGTGGGTCATCCACTCCGCCACGGCGCGACCCGTGCCGGGGCCCTCCTTGATCCAGACCGCGGCGGAGACCCACAGGCCCTTGACCTCGGACTCGCCGAGGATCGGGTTGCCGTCGGCGGTCAGCGAGAGCAGGCCGTTGATGGCGTAGCGGATCTCGGCGCCGTCGGCCCCGAGCAGCTCGGGCATCAGCTCCAGGGCCTGCTCCAGCTGCGGGTCGAAGTCGTCCTCGGTGAAGGGCATCTCCGTGGGCGAGAGCCGGGCCTGGTCGATCGAGGGGATGTCCTCGGGCTCGTGGATGATCGAGCGGTGGGCGTAGGAGCCCACCTCCATGTCGGCGCCGTGCTGGCGCTCGTAGCACAGCGTGTCCATGTCGCGGATGATCGGGAAGGAGATCTCGCCGTCGGTCTCCGCCAGCTGCGGGCACGGGCCGACCGAGATCATCTGGTGCACCATCGGGTTGAGCGCGATCCGCACGCCCGCCATGTCGCCGATCTTGGGGCTCCAGACGCCCGCGGCGATCACGACGTGCGAGGCCTCGATGGTGCCCTGGTCTGTGACCACGGCGCGGATCTCGCCGTCCTCGACGGTGAGGTCGGTGACCTCGACGCCGGGCACCACGGTGAGCTCGCCGGTCTCCAGCGCCCGCTCCCGCATGATCGTGCCCGCGCGCAGCGAGTCGACGACGCCCACGGTGGGGCACCAGAAGGCGCCGATGATCTGGTCGGCGTCGAGGACGGGGACCTTCTCCTGCACGAACTCCGGGCTCACCAGCTCGGCCTCGATGCCCCAGGCCTTGGCGCTGCTCATCCGGCGCCGCAGCTCCTCCATGCGCTCCTCGGTGCGCGCCACCTCGAAGCCGCCGGACTGGGTGAAGACGCCCATCTCGCGGTACTGCGCCACCGAGTCCATCGTGATGTGCGCGTTCTCCCGGGAGTGGTCGACCGGGAAGATGAAGTTGGACGCGTGACCCGTCGAGCCGCCCGGGTTGGGCAGCGCGCCCTTGTCGAGCTGGACGACGTCCTTCCACCCCAGTCGCGTGAGGTGGTGGACGATGCTGTTGCCGACGATGCCGGCACCGATGACGACGACGTTCGCCTGCGAGGGGACGGTGGCCACGGGGACTCCTGAGTTCAGACCAGTGTTGCGAATCATGCAACGCAGTGCGCGATGCGAAACGTGACTCAATCCTCACCCCGCCCCCTGGAGGGTGTCAAGGAGTCCGCCGGGCCGGCGGCAGACGACGAGCGCCCCGGGAGGGTGAGGTCTCCCGGGGCGCTCGGCGTGCATCTCAGGCGGATGCGGGGGGTCAGCCCATCCAGGCCTCGACCTTGTCGGGGTTGTCCTCGATCCACTTCTCAGCGGCGGCCTTGGGGTCCATGCCCTCGCCGGCGATGTACTCGGCGACCTGGTTCTGGTCCTCGTTGGTCCACTGGAAGTTCTTGACGATGTCGACGGCGGTCCCGCCCTCGTCGACCCACGAGGTCGAGGCGATCTTCTTCAGCTCGGTCTCGGGGTAGTCGCAGGCGACCTTGGCCGGGTCGTCCTGGCAGCCGTCCTCGTACGGCGGCAGCGCCACCTTCTCCAGCGGCACCTCGGCGAAGAGCCACTGCGGCTCGTAGAAGTAGCCGATCAGCCACTCCTTGTTCTCCTCGGCCTTGCGGAAGGCCTCGATGCTGGCGGCCTCCGAGCCGGAGAAGACGACCTTGAAGTCGAGGTCGAGGTTGCTGGTGATCGCCTCGTCGAACTGGACGTACGACGGGTCGGCGCCGAGGAACTGCCCCTTGCCGCCGGACTCGGAGGTCGCGAACTCCGAGGCGTACTTGTTGAGGTTCTCGTAGTCCAGGATGTCGGGGTTCTCCTCGGCCAGCCACGGCGGCACGTACCAGCCGATGATGCCGACGTTGCCGTTGGGACCGAGGTCCATGCCGGAGCCGTCGCCCTCCTCGGCGAAGAACTTCTTCTCCAGGTCCGGGTGGCCCCAGTCCTCGATGACGACGTCGACCTCGCCGGTGCCGAAGCCCTGCCAGGAGACGTCCTCCTTGAGGTCCTTGTAGGTCACGGTGCAGCCGGCCTGCTCGGCGACGGTGCCGACGACGTAGGCGCTGGCCTCGTAGCCCACCCAGGGATTGACCGCCATGTTGAGCTCGCCGCAGTCGCCCGAGGCGTTCTCCTCGTTCTCGGCCGTCTGGGCGTCGATCGATCCGCCGCTGCCGCAGGCGGTCAGGGCCAGGGTCGTGCACGCCACCAGAGCGGCGATCCTCCCGGCCCGGTTCAGGGTCGTCCTCATGTGTGTGTCTCCAAGGTGGTTGTGGTGGTGGGTGCTGTGCGGCGTACGGCGCCGCGCCGGGTCTGTGGTCAGCGGGCGGCCGTGCGCGTCCCGCCGCGGGCCCGGGCGAGCAGGCCCTGCCGCTTCGAGACGCCCTGGCGGGCGGCCGCGGCCTGCGCGATCCGGTCGAGCATGATGCCGAGCAGCACGATCGTGATGCCGGCGGCGGCGCCGAGGCCCCACTCCTCGCTGCGGGCGAAGCCGAGCACCACGTCGTAGCCGAGCGCCCCGGCGCCGACGAGACCGCCGATGACGATCATGGCGAGCACGTAGAGCAGGCCCTGGTTGGCGGCCAGCACGAGTGAGCCGCGTGCGATCGGCAGCTGCACCTGGGTGATCTCCTGCCAGGCGTTGGTGCCGGTCGAGCGCGACGCCTCGAGCGTGGTCTCGGGCACCGCCTTGACGCCGTCGGCGACGAGCTTGATCGCCGGCGGTGCGGCGTACACGACGGCGGCGAAGATCGCGGTGAAGCGGGTCGGGTCGAAGAGCGCCAGGACCGGGATCAGGTAGCAGAAGGCCGGGATCGTCTGCCCGGCGTCCAGCACCGGGCGCAGCAGCAGGTCGACCCGGGGGCGCCGGGCCATCCACACCCCCACGACGACCGCGATGAGCATCACCAGGAAGGTGGCCACGAGCACCATCGTCAGGGTGAGCATGGTGTCGTTCCACAGCCCGAAGAAGAGGATGCCCGCGAGGCAGGCCACGGTGGAGACCACCGCGCGCACGCCTCCCAGGGCGAGCGCGATGAGCGTGATCGCGGCGGCCGCCAGCCACCAGGGAGACTCGGCCAGCAGGTTCTGCAGCGGGTTGAGCAGACCGTAGGAGATGGCGTTCTTGAAGACCTCGGCCGGCCCGGACAGGAAGCCCACCACGGCGTCGGTCACGCCGCCGAGCACCTCCGAGGCCCGAGGGCCCCACCCGGTGTCGGGGAACTCGGCGAGCGAGAAGTAGGTCCGGGAGAGGTAGACGCAGACCAGGGCGACGACGCCACTGACCGCCAGCACGACCGTGCGCTGCCGGCCGCGCAGCCCGAGACCGCGGGCGGCCTTCTCGGCCCGCTCGCTGGCGGCCGTGGTGGTGCGGTCGAGCATGATCGCGGTCAGGACGATCAGCAGACCGGGGACGAGCGAGCTGCCGACGTCGTTGCGGATCAGCGCCGAGAGCACCGGCTCGCCGAGACCGGGTCCGTCGACGTAGGAGGCGATGATGGCCATCGACAGGGCGGCCATCGTGCTCTGGTTGAGGCCGACGACCAGGGTCTTGCGGGCCATGGGCAGCTGCACCTTGACCAGTCGCTGCCACCGGGTCTGTCCGGTGGAGTCGGTCGCCTCGATCGCCGTGGTCGAGACCGAGCGGATGCCGTGGCCCCCGATGCGGATCAGCGGGGGCAGGGCGTAGATCAGCGTGCAGACCACGGCACCGGAGAC
>JBQGFI010000357.1:0-15371 GCA_052040065.1 Marmoricola sp. | reverse complement strand
CCGACCTTGACCAGCTCGGCGACCGCGTCGACCAGTCCCGAGCCGCACAGGCCGCGCGCCTCGACGTCGCCGATCACGCCGAGCTCGACGGTGCCGGCGTCCGCCTGGATGCGCACCACCTCGACGGCCCCGTCGGCGGCGCGCATGCCGCAGCGGATGGCACCGCCCTCGAAGGCAGGACCGGCCGGCGCCGCGGTGGAGACCACGGTGTCGCCGTTGCTGAGCACGATCTCGCAGTTGGTGCCGACGTCGATGAAGAGCCGGGTGCGCTTGTCGCGGTCCATGCCCGTGGCGAGGATCCCGGCGACGATGTCGCCGCCGACGTAGGCCCCCAGGGAGGGGAAGAGCACCGCGCGCGCCCGCGGGTGCAGGGCGAGCCCGAGCTCGGTCGCGGAGACGACGGGCGGGTGGGCCGAGGACATCACGAAGGGCGCGACCCCCAGCGGCTCCGGGTCGATGCCGAGGGCGAGCGCGGTCATGGTCGCGTTGCCGGCGACGGCGACCTCGTAGACGTGCGCGGGGTCGACGCCCCCCTCGGCGCAGACCTGCTGGGCGAGCTCGTCGAGGGTCTCCCCGGCCAGGGCCTGCAGCCGGCCGAGGGCGTCGGGGTCCATCATCGTGGCGCTGATGCGGGTGATGACGTCGCCGCCGAAGGGCTGCTGCTTGTTCAGCCGCGACGCCACGGCCACCGGGGTGCCGGTGCCGAGGTCGAGCAGCGTGGCCACCACGGTCGTGGTGCCGAGGTCGTAGGCGATCGCGTAGCGGGTGGCGGTGGTGTCACCGGGCTCGACGTCGACCAGCTCGTCGTCGACGACGACGGCGGTCACCTTCCAGTCGGACGCGCGCAGCACCGCGGGCAGCAGCCGCAGCACCGGCAGCGGCACCCGCAGCTCGAGGTCGTCGACGGCGTCGGAGAGCCGCTGCAGGTCGGTGCGCTGGTCAGCGAGCGTGGGCTCGGCCAGCTCGACGTAGCGCTTCTGCACGGCCGGGCGCAGGATCACCTGGCGACCGACGCCCACCGTGGCCGCCTTGGGCCGGGTGGTGAGCGGGGGCACCTCGACGGCCAGGTCCTGGGTGGCGGTCGCCAGGCAGGCCAGCCGCCAGCCCTGCGCCAGCTCGCCCTCGCTGAAGGTGCGGCGGTCGTGCCGCGAGACCGGGGTCTGCACGTCGAGGCGCACCTTGCACTTGTGGCAGGTGCCGTGACCGCCACAGGTGGAGTCGATGGCGATGCCGTTCCACGACGCCGAGTCGAAGACCGTGACCCCGGGCGGCACGCGCACGGCTCGGTCCTGCCCGTCGGTGACGGTGAAGGACAGCTGCACCCGGCCGCTGCCGTCGTGCGCCGGCATCGGCGCCCCCGGCACGGCCACGAGCCCCTCCCGGCCGACCTGGTCGAGGGTGGCCTCGTCGGCCAGCCCGGGTGGCGGGCTGGCCGGCCGGGTCACGAGACGCCGGCGGGAGCCTGCGCGGCCGCTTCCTCGGCGGCCCGCTGCATCTCCCGGTGACGCGAGATCCATGCCATGCCCCACTCGTCGTGGCCCAGCAGCAGGTCGGCCGCCTTGACGGCCGAGACGACGCTGGGGGTGCGGCAGTCCATGATCGCGCTGGAGAGCCCCGCGGTCATCGCCATCGAGAGCCAGGCGCCGTTGAGCTCGTGGCGCCCCGGCATGCCGAAGGAGACGTTGGAGGCGCCGCAGGTCATGTTCATGCCCCAGCGGTCACGGATGCCGCGCATCGTCTGCAGCGTCGCCACCCCGGTGGCCTGGTCGGCCCCGATCGGCATCGCCAGCGGGTCGATCACGATGTCCTCGATCGCGATGCCGTACTCCTGCGTCGCGACGCGCACGATCTTCTCGACCAGCTCGAGGCGCTTCTCGGCCTCCATGGGGATCTCGTCGACGTCGTTGGGCAACGCGATCACCGCGGCGTCGTACTTCTTGACCAGCGGCAGGATCTGCTCCATGCGCTCGTCCTCGGCGGTGATCGAGTTGACCAGCGCGCGGCCCTGGTAGGCCGACAGCCCGGCCTCGAGCGCCTCGACGACCGAGGAGTCGATGCAGATCGGCAGGTCCGTGAGGTCCTGGATCATCGTGATCACCTTGGCCAGCAGCTCGGCCTCGTCGACCAGCGGCAGGCCCATGTTGACGTCGAGCACGTCGGCGCCCCCGGCGACCTGCGACCTGACGTCGCGCTCGACCGCGGAGAGGTCGCCCGCGCGGATCTGCTCCTGGAAGATGCGGCGCCCGGTCGGGTTGATCCGCTCGCCGATCAGGCAGAAGGGCCGGTCGCTGCCGATCACGAACTCCCGCCCGGCCGAGCGGATCGTGGTGTGCAGCGGGGCTGCGGGGGTGGTCTCGGACATCAGGCGGGCACCTTTGCGCGTCGGGTGGCGAGGAGGTCCTTGGCACGGCGCACGCAGCCGGAGGCGTCGGCGGCGTAGCCGTCGGCGCCGACGGCGTCGGCGTACTCCTGGGTGACGGGGGCGCCCCCCACCATGACGATCACGTCGTCACGCATGCCGGCCTTCTCGAGGGCGTTGATGTTGGCCTTGAACATCGGCATCGTGGTGGTGAGGAAGGCCGAGAAGCCCACGATGTCGGGCTGGTGCTCCTGGATCTTGGCCACGAACGTCTCGGGGGCCACCTGCACGCCGAGGTCGATGACCTCGAAGCCGGCGCCCTCGAGCATGATGTTGACCAGGTTCTTGCCGATGTCGTGCACGTCGCCCTTGACCGTGCCCATCAAGAAGGTGCCGACCGTCTCGACGCCGGTGTCGGCGAGCAGCGGGCGCAGCACCTCCATCGCGCCGGCCATGGCGCGGCCGGCGATGAGCATCTCCGGGACGAAGAAGTCGCCGCGCTCGAAGCGTGCCCCCACCTCCTCCAGCGACGGGATCAGCGCCTCGAAGAGCATCGTCTGCGGCTCCATCCCGAGCGCGAGGCCCTCGTGCGTGAGCTCGAGGACGCGCGGGGCGTTGCCGACCAGGGTCTCGTCGAAGAGGCCGCGCAGGATCTCCTCAGGGGTCATGACGTGGGTCCTTTCGTGCCGGAGCCGCGGTGGAGCTGCCGTGACAGCCGCTCCGTGTGCTCGATCAGGAATCGCCCGACCTCCTCGGTGCGCGCCTCCAGGCGCGTCGTGGGGCCGGACACACCGACCGCGGCGACGACGTCGTCGTCGGGGCCGAAGATGGGGGCGGCGATGCCGGAGAGACCGAGCTCCAGCTCGTCGAAGGTGGTGGCGTAGCCACGCTCGCGCACCCAGGCGAGGTCGTCGTCGAGGTCGCCGCGCACCGAGATGGTCTGCGACGTCGGCGACGCGAGCCGGCCGTCGGGCAGCTCCAGCGCCTTCCAGGCCAGCAGCACCTTGCCGAGCGCCGAGCAGTGAGCCGGCACCTCGACGTCGTTCCAGTCGGGCGCGCCGAGCAGGTAGCTGCCCTCGACCTGCGCGATGTGCTCGACGCGACCGCCGTTGGCGACCCCGAGGTGCGTGGTCTCGCGGGTCTCGCCCGCCACCGCCTCCAGCACGGGGGTGGCCAGGCGCGCGAGCTGGGCGTTGCGGTCGTGCCGGGCGGCGTACAGCACGAAGAGCGGTCCGCCGACGTACTCGCCCTGCTGGGTCCGCTCCACCAGGTGGGTGCGCTCGAGCGCCGCCATCAGCCGCGAGGTGGTCGACCGGGCCAGGCCGGTCACCTCCGTCAGCTCGCCGAAGGTCACCGGCGCGTCGGCCTCGATGACCGTGGTCAGCAGGGCGGCCGCGCGGTCGACGGCCTGCGTGCCGCTGCTCTCGCCCGCAGCGCCCGCGGTCACCCTTGACCGCCCCTCGGCGTGCGGGGGAGAGTGTCGCTACCGACTCCCACGATGTGGAACCACGTGCCCATATGGTGAGGCTAGGTTTCCGGCGGAGCCCAGGTCAAGCACCAACTGCTCCACCCGTGTCCCACCCGTCCGACCCCGCTCGAGGAGCCCCATGTTCCACAACCGGATGCCGCGCTACGAGATCCTCTCCGCCGACGCGATGGAGACCCTCGACCGCGGCTGGCGACGTCTGGTCAGCGAGCTCGGCGTGGAGTTCATGAGCCAGCGCGCGCTCGACCTGCTCGGCGCCGCGGGGCAGAAGGTCGAGGGCGACAAGGTCTTCTTCGACCCCGAGTGGATCCTGGAGCAGGTCGCGAAGGCGCCCCGCGAGTTCGACCTGCAGGCCCGCAACCCCGCCCACAGCCTGCACATCGGCGGCGACGCCATGGCCTTCGGCGCCGTCTACGGCCCGCCCTTCGTGCGGGAGGGCGACGTACGCCGCGACGCGACGATGGACGACTTCGAGCGCTTCACCAAGCTCGCGCAGACCTTCCCCGTGCTCGACTCGGCCGGCGGCGTGGTCTGCGAGCCCAACGACACCCCGCTCGACAGCCGCCACCTCGACATGACCTACGCGCTGGCCACGCTCACCGACAAGCCCTTCATGGGCAACGTCGTCTCGGGCCCCAACGCGCGCGACACCATCGAGCTCACCTCGATCCTGCTCGGCGGCAGCGCCGGTCGCGAGGCGGGCCGCGCCAGCATCGAGCAGACCCCCGCGCTGATCTCGCTGATCAACTGCAACTCCCCGCTGCGCTGGGACGACCGGATGCTCGACTCGCTCTTCGAGTACGCCGAGGCCAACCAGGCCGTGGTGCTGACGCCCTTCATCCTGATGGGCGCGATGAGCCCGGTGACGATCCCGGCGGCGCTGGTGCAGCAGATCGCCGAGGCGCTCACCGGCATCGCGCTCGCGCAGACGATCCGCCCCGGCTGCCCCGTGGTCTTCGGCTCCTTCCTGTCCAACATCGACATGCAGTCGGGCTCGCCCACCTTCGGGACGCCGGAGTCCGGCATCGGCCTGCTCTGCACCGGCCAGATCGCGCGCCACTTCGGGCTGCCCTTCCGCTCCGGAGGCACCCTGACCTCCTCGCAGGTGCCCGACGCGCAGGCCGGCTACGAGGCGCTGATGACGCTGATGCCGACCTTCCTCGCGGGCGCCAACTGGGTGATGCACTCGGCCGGCTGGCTCGAGGGCGGCCTGGTCGCGGGCTTCGAGAAGTTCGTGGTCGACGTCGAGCTGCTCCAGATGCTGCAGCACGAGTTCACCCCGCTCGAGATCGACGAGGCCTCGCTGGCCTTCGACGCCCACGAGGAGGTCGGCGCGGGCGGCCACTTCCTGGGCGCCATGCACACCATGGAGCGCTTCCGCACCTGCTTCTACCGACCGCTGCTCTCCTCCTCGGAGAACTACGAGCGCTGGATGCGCAACGGCGCGCAGGACACCGCGGCACGGGCTGGGAAGATCTACCAGGCCAAGCTCGAGGAGTACGAGCAGCCGGCCCTCGACGAGGGCGTGCGCCAGGAGATGGAGGAGTTCGTGACCCGCCGCCGCAAGGAGCTCGGTGACTGATGAGCGAGCTCGCCCCCTCCCACGCCTCGGTCAACGCCGGCTCGGTCGCCGGTGACTTCGTGCTGGCGCTCGACTGCCCCGACCAGCCGGGGATCGTGCACGCCGTCTCCGGCTTCCTGGTCGAGCACGGCGGCAACATCGTCGAGAGCCAGCAGTACGGCGACCGCGAGGGCGGCCGCTTCTTCATGCGGATCGACTTCGAGACCGACTCCGGCACCACCGCCGAGGAGCTGCGCGCCGACTTCGCCGCGGTGGCCGAGCGCTTCGGCATGACCTTCGAGCTGTGGGCGGCGCGCGCGCCGTACCGCACCCTGATCATGGTCTCCAAGCACCTGCACTGCCTCAACGACCTGCTCTTCCGGCAGAGCACCGGGAGCCTGCACGTCGACATCCCGGTCGTGGTCTCCAACCACCGCGACGCCGAGCCGCTGGTGCGCTCCTTCGGCCTCGACTTCCGCCACATCCCGGTCACGCCCGCCACGAAGGCCGACGCCGAGGCCGAGCTGCTCGAGCTGCACCGCGAGCTCGGGATCCACCTGGTGGTGCTGGCCCGCTACATGCAGGTGCTCTCCGACGACGCCTGCCGGGCGCTGTCGGGGCAGGCGATCAACATCCACCACTCGTTCCTGCCGAGCTTCAAGGGCGCCAAGCCCTACCACCAGGCCCACGACCGCGGGGTGAAGCTGGTCGGCGCCACCGCCCACTACGTCACCGCCGACCTCGACGAGGGCCCGATCATCGAGCAGGACGTCATCCGCGTCGACCACAACCACACCAAGGGTCAGCTCGTGGCCGCCGGCCGCGACGTCGAGGCCGCCGTGCTCTCGCGCGCGGTGCGCTGGCACAGCGAGTCGCGGGTCCGCCTCAACGGCCACCGCACCGTCGTCTTCCGCTGACGTGGCCACACCCTCGCGGCCGCTGCGCCGGCTCGGCTTCCTGACGATCGGGCTCTTCGACGCCGCCGACCCGCGGCCGGGGCTGGAGTCGACGCTGCAGACGATCGTGCAGGGCGAGCAGCTGGGCTTCGACAGCGCGTGGGTGCGCCACCGCCACCTGCAGCACGGCATCTCCTCACCGGTGGCCATGCTCGCGGCCGCGGCGCAGCGCACCAGCCGGATCGAGCTCGGCACCGCGGTCATCCCGCTCGCGTGGGAGAACCCGCTGCGCCTCGCCGAGGACCTGGCCACCGTCGACCTGCTCTCGGGCGGTCGCCTCAACCCCGGCATCAGCGTGGGCCCGCCGATGCGGTGGGACGACGTGAGGCAGGCGCTCTACCCCGACACCGCCGAGCACGAGGACTTCGGCTACGAGCGTGCCGAGCGCCTGCTCCGCATGGTGCGCGGCGAGCCCGTCAGCCCCTTCTCCGGCACCGTCGGGATCGAGGAGTTCTCCGAGCGCGTGCAGCCGTACGCCGCCGGGCTCGCCGAGCGGGTCTGGTACGGCGCCGGCAGCCTGGGGTCCGCCGCGTGGGCCGGACGCCAGGGGCTCAACCTGCTGACCAGCAGCGTGGTCAAGGCCGAGGAGTCCGAGGACTTCGCCGAGATCCAGCTCTCCCAGGTGCGCACCTTCCGCGACCACCACCCGCAGGGGCCGGCCGCGCGGGTCTCCCAGGGGCTGGTCGTCATCCCGACCGACAGCGCCACGCCCGAGCAGCGCGCCCGCTACGCGGCGTACGCCGAGGCGCGGCTGCCGCGCACCACCTCGCCGCAGGGTCCGGCCCGGATGGTCTTCGCGCCCGACCTGGTGGGCAGCGCCGAGCAGGTCGCCGAGCGGCTTCTCGAGCACCCGGCCTTCCGGGAGGTCGACGAGGTCGCCTTCGCGCTCCCCTTCGACTTCGCGCCCGACGACTACACCCAGATCCTCACCGACATCGCCACCCGCCTCGGTCCCGCCCTCGGGTGGGCGCCGGGCTGAGGGCCGGGCCTACTGGCCGAGCGACTCGCGGCTGATCTCGCCGGGGTCGTAGGCGCGGGGCTCGACCAGCACCACCCAGTTGCCGGAGTTGTCGCGGATCAGGGCCTCGACGCCGTACGGCCGGTCCTCGGGCTGCTGCAGCACCGTGACGCCCTGGGCCTCGAGGTCGGCGACGGTGGCGCGGCAGTCGCTGACGTTGAGGCCGGGACCGTTGAGCCCGCCCTCGTCGAGCGCCCGCTCCAGCGCGGCGATCATCTCGGGGCTGAAGGGCGGGCTGGGTGTGGTCAGGTGCAGGTGCAGCTCGGGCTGGCTGGGGTGCCCCACGGTGCACCAGCGGAAGTCGCCGAGGTCGATGTCCTCGCGCTCCTCGAAGCCGAGCACGTCGACGTAGAAGCGCTTGGACTCGCTGATGTCCTTGACGAAGACACTGGTCAGGGAGATGTTCGTGATCATGCGGCGACGCTAGGCCGGGTCGTCGGTCCCGCGCTTCTCCTCGCTTGCGGACCTCGCCGACCGCTCCGCGAGGCCCCACATGAAGACGTAGCAGCCGGGGATCCGTGGCGCGTCGCCTCCCCACCGGCGCTGGAAGTCGCTCGGCGTCTCCCCCACGACCTGCTTGAAGCGGGCGCTGAAGGAGCCGAGGCTGCTGAAGCCCACCGCGTGGCAGACCTCGGTGACGGTGAGGTTGGCGCCTCGCAGCAGGTCCTGGGCCCGCTCGACGCGTCGTTCGGAGAGGTACGCCGCGGGCGTGGTGCCGTAGGTGGCCGAGAAGAGCCGGTGGAAGTGCCACTTCGAGAGACCGGCCGTGCTCGCCAGCGTCGCGAGGTCGATCGCGTCGGCGTAGTGCGCGTCCATGTGGTCGCGTGCACGGCGCAGGTGGACCAGCACGTCACCCGGGACACGGGGTCGCGGGCCGGGCGGCTCAGCCACCGGCGTGGCTGGCCTCGACCGCGAGCTTGTCGACGAGGTCGTTCATGGCGTGCCCGGAGTGGCCCTTGACCCAGCGGAAGGTGACGTCGCCGCGCGCCTCGACCAGGTCGACGAGCGGCTCCCACAGGTCGCGGTTGGCCACCGGCTTCTTGGCGCTGGTGGTCCATCCGCGCCGGCGCCAGCCCGCCCACCAGCGGTCGCGGAAGCAGTTGACGACGTACGTCGAGTCGCTCACCACGACCAGGGGCCCCTCGAGCGCGCGCACCGCCTCGAGCGCCGCCTTGATCTCCATGCGCTGGTTGGTCGTGGCGGGGTCGTGGCCGGAGTCCTGCGGCCCCGCCTCCACCGCCCAGGCCCAGCCGCCGGGACCGGGGTTGCCCCGGCACGCGCCGTCGGTGAAGACCTCCGTGGCACCGTCGGCGGCACCGTCGGCGGCACCGGCCTCGGCGCTCGCGCCCGTCGCTCCCGTCGGGACGACGTCGAGCGTGGCCGGGCACGCCTGGTGCTTCCAGCCGTTGCCGCCGGGGCCCCGCGCGATCTCCTCCCCCGGCGCGATCCGGGTCGAGCAGGCGGCACAGGTCGTGGCGTATCGGGCTTGCACACCGCTCATTGTGGCTTGCGGGCCACCACCACGTAGTTCTTGGGCATGCCACCACCGGTGTGGCGGTGGGCGACGTCGAGCCGGGCGAGCTCGCGGGCCAGCCAGGGCGCGGCACCGCGGAGCGCGGCGACCACGAGGCGAGCGCGGGCGCCCCGCCAGCCCCCCACGTGCAGCCCGGTGCGGTGGTCGGGCAGGTGCCGGCCCATCATCGCCAGCTGGTAGGACGCGGTGCCGAGGTAGCCCTCGAGCCAAGTGAGTCGGCGTACCTCGAAGCCGGCCCCCTCGAAGAGGTGCCGCAGGCCGTACTGGGTGTAGCGGTAGTAGTCGTGCGGGGCCTGGTGCTCGGCGTAGAAGAGCGGCACCGAGCAGAAGAGCAGCCCGCCGGCGGTGGTGACGCGGTGGAGCTCGGCGAGGGCGGCGGGCGGGTCGGGCAGGTGCTCGAGCACCTGGTTGAAGACCACCCGGTCGTAGCGGCCGTCCTCGACCGGGAGGTCGGTGACGTCGCAGACGTAGTCGAGCGGGACGCGGGTGCCGGCCGGCTGCACGAAGTCGGAGGCCTCGTAGTGAGCGTGGGAGAAGAGGCGGCGGTAGGGCCCGCGGCCCGCCCCGGCGTCGAGCACCCGCATGCCCGGCGCCGTGCGCCGCGCGAAGCGCCGCATCTCGCGCGCGAGGTGGACCCGCGAGGGGTTCGGGGCGCGGCGTGGCGCCCTGCGCTCGGCCATGCCGGGCAGCGTAGGACACGTCGCGGCTCCACGTCTGGTGCTGTTGCGCCACACGGTCTACGGTCGCGCCATGAGCAACGCAGCGGCCGAGACGGGCTCCGGGGGGAGCGTGCAGTCCGTCGACCGGGCCCTGACGGTGCTGGAGATCCTCGCACGCTCGGGCGAGTCGGGGGTCACCGAGATCGCGGCCGCGCTGGGGGTGCACAAGAGCACGGCCTTCCGGCTGGTGGCCACCCTGGAGCAGCACGGCCTGGTCGAGCAGGTCGAGGGTCGCGGCAAGTACCGCCTGGGCGTGGGCCTGCTGCGGCTCGCCGGCGCGACCAGCGCCCGGCTCGACGTGGTGCAGGAGGCGCGCCCGCTCTGCAAGCAGCTCGCGGCCGACAGCGGCGAGACGGTCAACCTGGCCACGCTCTCCGGCGGCAGCGCGCTCTACCTCGACCAGGTCGCCGGACCCAGCGCGCTGGGCTCGCACAACTGGGTGGGCCAGCACATCCCGCTGCACGCGACCAGCAACGGCAAGGTGCTCCTCGCCTGGCTCGACGACGCCGCGCTCAAGGAGGTGCTCGGGCGGCTCCCGGCCTACACCGAGCGCACCGTCACCGCCCGGGCGCCGCTGCGCAAGGAGCTGCAGCTGGTGCGCGACCAGGGCTGGGCCGCGGCGGTCGACGAGCTGGAGGTCGGGCTGGCCGCGGTCGCCGCACCGGTGCGCAACGCGCACGGCGACGTGATCGCCTCGATGAGCATCTCGGGCCCCACCTTCCGGCTGAGCGAGCCCCGCCAGGCCGAGGTGCTGCCCCTGCTGCTGGAGGCCGCCGAGGAGCTCTCCCACCGCCTGGGATGGGGCCGGAGGTGAGCCGGCGCGCGTCGTCAAGAGTGGTCTACAACGGCGTGTATCCATCTGGTGACGCCTCTTGACGACGTCGCCATCCCTGACCAAAGTGTTTCGCTATACGCCCCACGTTGCACATGGCGCAACGAGGCGGGAACGGAAGTAGATGCCGGAGAACTACATCGGGGGCACGTGGGCAGCCGCCGTCGAGGGCGGCCGTCGAGAGATCCGCTGCCCCGCCGACGGGACGCTGGTCGCCGAGGTCGACGAGTCGACCGCGGCTGACACCGAGGCGGCGATCGCGGCCGCGCGCGAGGCCTTCGACCACGGCGCGTGGCCGGGCACGAGCGCCCGCGAGCGCGGCGACCTGCTGCTGCGCGTCGCCGACCTGCTGCAGCGCGACAAGGCCGAGATCGCGCGGATGGAGTCGCTCGACACCGGCAAGCGGCTGAGCGAGAGCGAGCTCGACGTCGACGACGTCACCAGCGTCTTCCGTCACTACGGCCTGGTCGCCGACAGCCACGGCGGTCGGGTCGTCGACACCGGCCAGGACCCCGTCGTCAGCCGCGTGGTGCACGAGCCGGTCGGCGTCTGCGGCCTGATCACTCCCTGGAACTACCCGCTGCTCCAGGTGTCGTGGAAGGTCGCCCCCGCGCTCGCCGCCGGGTGCACCTTCGTGCTCAAGCCCAGCGAGCTCTCGCCCCACAGCGCCGTGCACCTGATGCGGCTGCTCGAGGAGGCGGGACTGCCCGCGGGCGTCGGCAACCTCGTGCTCGGCGCCGGCGCCGACGCGGGCGCCCCGCTCTCCACGGATCCCCGGGTCGACCTGGTCTCCTTCACCGGCGGCAGCGAGACCGGCACGCGGATCATGGCCGCCGCGGCCGGCACCGTGAAGAAGGTCGCCCTCGAGCTCGGCGGCAAGAACCCCAACATCGTCTTCGCCGACGCCGACCGCGAGGCGGCGCTCGACAACGCCCTCACCGCCGTCTTCCTGCACTCGGGCCAGGTGTGCTCGGCCGGCGCCCGGCTCCTCGTCCAGGAGTCCATCGCGCAGGAGTTCGTGGCCGAGCTGGTACGCCGCGCCTCCCGGATCCGGCTCGGCGGTCCCTTCGACGACGCCGCCGAGACCGGCGCGCTGATCTCGCAGGCCCACCTCGACAAGGTGACGGCGTACGTCGACGCCGGGGTCGCCGAGGGCGCGCAGGTGCTGGTCGGCGGCGGACGCGTGACCGACGGCGACCTGGCGAGCGGCTACTTCTTCGCCCCGACGATCCTCGCCGGGGTCACCTCCTCGATGAGCGTGGCGCAGGACGAGTCCTTCGGACCGGTCATGACCGTCGAGACCTTCACCGACGAGGACGACGCCGTGCGCCTCGCCAACGACTCCATCTACGGCCTCGCCGGCGCGGTGTGGACCTCCGACGCCGGCCGCGGGCAGCGGGTCGCCGCGCGCCTGCGCATGGGCACGGTCTGGATCAACGACTTCCACCCCTACGTGGCCCAGGCCGAGTGGGGCGGCTACAAGCAGTCCGGCATCGGGCGCGAGCTCGGGGAGCACGGCCTCGCGGAGTACCAGGAGACCAAGCACGTGTGGCACAACATCGCCCCTGCCCCCTCGGAGTGGTTCGGAGGCGCACGATGAGCCGGCGCGACCACTACGACTACGTCGTCGTCGGCGGTGGCTCGGCGGGCAGCGCGATCGCCAACCGGCTCAGCGCCGACCCGGGCACCACCGTGCTGGTGCTGGAGGCCGGGCACTCCGACTGGCGGCTCGACCCCCTGGTGCACATGCCCGCCGCGCTGCCGATCCCGATCGGCAACCGGCTCTACGACTGGAAGTACGAGTCGGAGCCCGAGCCCGAGATGGGCGGTCGCCGGGTCTACCACGCCCGCGGCAAGGTGCTCGGCGGCTCCAGCTCGATCAACGGCATGATCTTCCAGCGGGGCAACCCGATGGACTACGAGCGCTGGGCCGGCGAGCCCGGCCTGGAGCAGTGGGACTACCGCCACTGCCTGCCCTACTTCAAGCGCATGGAGACCCTGATGGTCGACGGCCGCGTGGCCGCCGACCGCTGGCGCGGCGGCAGCGGCCCGCTGGTGCTCGAGCGGGGCCCCGCGACCAACCCGCTCTTCGGCGCCTTCTTCGAGGCGGCCCAGCAGGCCGGCTACCCGCTGACCGACGACGTCAACGGCTACCGCCAGGAGGGCTTCGCGCGCTTCGACCGCAACGTGCACGACAGCCGGCGCCTCTCCGCGGCCCGCGCCTACCTGCACCCGGTGATGAAGGAGCGCAAGAACCTCCGCGTCGAGACGCTCGCCCACGCGACCAGGGTGCTGCTCGAGGGCACGCGGGCCGTGGGGGTGGAGTACCTGCGCTACGGCCGCTCCCGGCGCAGCGTGCGCGCGGGCGAGGTGATCCTCTGCGGCGGCGCCATCAACACCCCGCAGCTGCTGCAGCTCTCCGGCATCGGCCCCGCCTCGCTGCTGCGGCCGCTCGGGATCGACGTCGTGCACGACCTGCCCGGCGTCGGGGAGAACCTCCAGGACCACCTCGAGGTCTACATCCAGTACGCCTCCAAGCAGCCGGTCTCGATCGCCCCCGGCCTGGCGATGCACCGTCGTCCCGGCATCGGCTACCGCTGGCTCTTCCACAAGGACGGCCTCGGCGCCACCAACCACTTCGAGGGCGGGGGCTTCGCGCGCAGCAACGACGACGTCGACTGGCCCAACCTGATGTTCCACTTCCTGCCCGTGGCCATCCGGTACGACGGGTCCGCCCCGACCGAGGGCCACGGCTACCAGGTGCACATCGGCCCGATGTACGCCGACACCCGCGGCTGGGTGCGCATCGCGAGCACCGACCCGCGCGCCAAGCCCAAGATGCTCTTCAACTACCTGACCACGCCCAACGACCGCCGCGAGTGGGTCGAGGCCGTGCGGGTGGCGCGCGACATCCTCAACCAGCCGGCCTTCGCGCCCTTCAACGCCGGCGAGCTCTCGCCCGGCCCGTCGGTGGAGACCGACGAGCAGATCCTCGACTGGGTCCGGGCCGACGCCGAGACCGCGCTGCACCCCTCGTGCACCGCCAAGATGGGCACCGACGACCTCTCGGTGACCGACCCGGCCTCGATGCGCGTGCACGGCACCGAGGGCCTGCGCGTGGTCGACGCGAGCGTCTTCCCCTTCGTCACCAACGGCAACATCTACGCCCCGGTGATGATGGTCGCCGAGAAGGCCGCCGACCTCATCCTCGGCAACACGCCGCTGGCGGCCGACGACACGCCGTACTACCGGCACCGGGACGACTCGACCCTCTACCCGCCAGGGGACCCACGCAATCACCTAGGGGACTGACCATGACGGCCACCACCACGCCCGAGACGTCCGCACCGGCCCGCACCGGCGCGGGCCTGGAGGTGCGGAACCTGTGGAAGATCTTCGGCCCCGCGGCCGACAAGATCATCGGCAGCCCCGACGCCGACCTCTCCCGTGCCGAGCTCAAGGCCAAGACCGGCAGCGTGGTGGGGGTCAAGGACGTCTCCTTCGACGTCGCCCCGGGCGAGGTCTTCGTGGTGATGGGTCTCTCCGGCTCCGGCAAGTCGACGCTGGTGCGCTGCCTGACCCGGCTCATCGAGCCCACGTCGGGCACGGTGCGGATCGGCGACCAGGAGGTCACCGGGTGCTCCGAAGCCGAGCTCCGGGAGCTGCGGCGCACCCAGGTCTCCATGGTCTTCCAGCACTTCGGGCTGCTGCCGCACAAGCAGGTGATCGACAACGTGGCCTACGGCCTCGAGGTCCGCGGGATGGGCAAGAAGGAGCGCCGCGCCAAGGCCGGCGAGATCGTCGATCTGGTCGGGCTCTCCGGCTACGAGCAGAACTACCCCGACCAGCTCTCGGGCGGCATGCAGCAGCGCGTCGGGCTCGCCCGGGCGCTCGCCGGCGACCCGCAGATGCTGCTCTTCGACGAGCCCTTCTCCGCGCTCGACCCGCTGATCCGTCGCGACATGCAGAACGAGGTCATCCGGCTGCACCACGAGGTCGGCAAGACGATGGTCTTCATCACCCACGACCTCGCCGAGGCGCTCAAGCTCGGTGACCGGATCATGATCCTGCGCGACGGCGAGATCGTGCAGATCGGGACGCCCGACGAGGTCGTCGGCGCACCGGCCGACGCCTACGTCGCCGACTTCACCTCCGAGGTCCCGCGCTCCCACGTGCTGACGCTGAAGTGGGTGATGCGCGACCCCCGGCCCGACGACTCCCTCGACGGCCCGGTGATGAGCCAGGACACCATCGTGCGCAAGGCCGCCCAGGCCGCGCTCGCCTCCGAGCACCCGGTGCGGGTCGTCGACGGCGACCGGCTCGTGGGCATCGTCGACGACGACGCGATCCTGCGCGTCGTCGTGGCGGAGGAGGCGGCCGAGTGACCACCACCGCCCCGCCGCCGACCAAGGAGCAGCAGCCGGAGGCCGTCGAGCGTGACGGGCTGCCCCGGTGGGTGCCGGTGCTGGTCGTGGTCGTGGGCTGGGTCGCCCTGTGGGCGCTCCTCCGCGGCCAGGACACGCTCGCGCTGGCGGGTCGCGAGCGCACCGACGTGATGCGCTGGCTCGGCGACTTCCGCGACGGCGTGATCGCGAGCAGGGACACCAACCCGTTCGTCGCCTTCACCAACGCCATCGGCGAGCTGATCCGTACCGTCTTCGAGCAGCTGCAGCGACTGGTCTCCGTGCCGGCGTTCCCCCGGCCGGTGCCGCAGATCGGCTGGCTGGGCGTCACCGCGCTCGCCGCGTGGGTCGGCCTCGCCGTGGCCGGGGTCCGGATGGCCGTCCTGGTCGGCGTCACCTTCCTCTCCTTCGGCCTCTTCGGCTTCTGGGAGGAGGGCGTCGACCTGCTGCTCGTGACCGGCCTCTCGGTCGGCGTCGTGGTCCTGCTGGGCCTGCCGCTGGCC
>JBQGFI010000356.1:0-7278 GCA_052040065.1 Marmoricola sp. | reverse complement strand
ACCGGGCCGGGGTCACCGGCTCCGACGGCGCCAGCCACAACGGCATGTGGGACATGTCGATCCTCCAGGTCGTCCCCGGGCTGCGCCTGTGCGCCCCGCGCGACGGCGCCCGGGTCGTCGAGCTGCTGCGCGAGTGCGTCGACGTCGACGACGCCCCCACGGTGCTGCGTCTGCCCAAGGGCGCCCCGCCGGTCGCCGACCTCGAGGCCGTCGACCGGGTCGGCTCGGTCGACGTGCTCGTGCGCGACGGTGCCCGCGACGTGCTGATCGTGGGGGTCGGCTCGATGGCCGCCGTCGCGGTCGACGTCGCGGCGCGGCTCGCCGACCAGGGCATCGGCGTCACGGTGGTCGACCCTCGGTGGGTCAAGCCCTGGGACCCCGCCGTGGTCGAGCTGGCGCGTGACCACCGGCTGGTGGTCTGCGTTGAGGACAACGGCATGGTCGGTGGCGTCGGTGCGTCGCTGCTGCAGCTGCTCAACACCGAGCGGGTGGCCACGCCGTTCCTCCACCGCGGCATCCCCCAGGAGTTCTACGACCATGCCGAGCGAGACGCGATCCTCGAGCGCATCGGGCTCACCGCCCAGTCGCTCGCGCGCGGCATCGTCGAGGAGGTCACGGCGCTCGACGGGTCGGTCGAGGGTGACCTCGCGGCCCCGGCCGAGCGCCCGCTGCGCGACTGAGCGCCGTACGCCGCGGCGCGCGGCGTCCGCGCTGGTCCTGCTGCTGGTCCTGCTGCTGGCCTCCGGGTGCCTGGAGGCCGTCGGCGGCTCCACGCGGGAGCCGGACGCCGGGGCACCGCCGCGCGCCCCCGACCTGCGGGCGCAGGTCCAGCAGCTGCTCGACCGCCGGGCCCGGGCGGTGCGCGAGGGCGACGAGCGGGCCTTCGTGCGCCAGCTGGGCCGCGGCGACGGGCTGCGGGTGCGCCAGCTGCGCTGGTTCCGCAGCGTCACGCAGCTGCCGTGGCAGCGCTTCGACTACGAGGTGCTCGACACCGACTGGGACACCCGCCCGGTGGCGCGCTGGGGCCGGACCGTGCTGGTCCCGACCATCGTCCACCGCACCCGGCTGCGCGGCTTCGACCGCCGGGTCGTCGAGCGCGACGTCGGCCTCGCGGTCTCCTTCGACGGCGAGCGCCCCCTGATCGTCTCCGACCGCGACGCCGCGGGCCGCCTCATGCTGCACGGCACCCCCGCGCCCTGGGACCTCACCGCCGTGCAGGTACGCCGCGCTCCCGGCGTCCTGGGCGTCTTCGACGAGGACACCGTCGCGGCCGCCCCGCGGCTGCTCGCCGCGGTCTCCGACGGCCTGGCCTCGCTCGAGCGCGCGCTGCCCTTCCGGGGGCCGGGCCGCGTGGTGGTCTACCACGTCCGCGACCGCCGGGCGCTCGACACGGTCACCGACGTGCCGGGCGGCTCCCTCGACCTGCTCGGCGCCCTGACGGTGCCGACCTACTCGCGGCCGGAGATCTCGCCCGTGGCGTCGGTCCGGATGCTCGTGCTGCCGGTCTCCGTCGAGGCGGGCGAGCCGTTCCTGGGCCGGTTGGTGCGCCACGAGCTCGCCCACGTCGCGCTCGGGCCGCGCGACGACGGCGCCCCGACCTGGCTCTCCGAGGGACTGGCGGAGTACGTCGGTGCCAGCGCGCTGCCGCGGGCGCAGCGGCAGATCCCCACCGTCGCCGTGCGCCGGGCGCAGCAGCCGCCGCGCGGGATGCCCTCCTCGCGCTCCTTCAACGGCCCCGACCAGGACTGGCACTACGCCCTGAGCTGGATGGCCCTCGACCACGTCGCCGCCACCGCCGGCGAGCCCGCGCTGTGGTCGCTGCTCGAGGCCTTCGAGGCCCGGCCGGCGGGTCCCGACGACGAGGGGGTCGACCGGGTGCTGCGCGCGGAGCTGGGCTACGACGCCGCCGGGCTCGCCCGCCGCGCCGCGGCACGGATCCGCGACCTCTACGGCCCGGGGGCCTGACTAGGCTGGAGCGACAGACGCACGGCGGACTCTCGGAGGGTGGAGGAGGTCAGGTGAGCCAGGCACGACTCGTGCACGTGGTCGACGAGGTCGCGGAGGAGCTCTCGGCACAGGACGGACCCCCGGGAGGTCCGGTGCTGGTGGTCGCCCTGGCCGGCTTCCTCGACGCGGGCAGCGCGGCCGGCCTGGTCGTCGACCACCTGCTCACCGAGGACCCCGGGCGCGTGGTGGCCAGCTTCGAGGTCGACGATCTCTACGACTACCGGGCCCGGCGCCCGCCGATGTCCTTCCGCGAGGACCACTACGCCGACTACGAGGCCCCCCGGCTGGTCGTGCGCCGGCTCGGCGACGCCGACGAGAGCCCGTTCCTGCTGCTCCACGGCCCCGAGCCCGACATCCGGTGGGAGGCCTTCGCCCGGGGGGTGCGCGAGGTGGTGGAGCGCCTCGGCGTACGCCTGACCGTCTCGCTGGGCTCGGTGCCGATGGCCGTGCCGCACACCCGTCCGGTGCAGCTGACCCACCACGCGACGGCCTCGCACCTGCTGGTGCAGGACAACGTCTGGAAGGGCGAGATCCGGGTGCCCTCGAGCGCGCAGTCGCTGCTCGAGCTGCGGCTGGGGGAGTGGGGCCACGACGCCATGGGCTTCGTGGCGCACATCCCGCACTACGTCGCGCAGGTCGACTACCCCCAGGCCTCCGTCGCCCTGCTGGAGGGGCTGGGCCAGGTGGCCGAGCTCCGCTTCGACGCCACGCCGCTGAAGGAGGCGGGGGAGGCGCGGCAGGTCGAGATCGCCACCCAGATCTCCGACTCCGAGGAGGTGCGCGACGTCGTCGAGGGCCTCGAGCGGCAGTACGACGCCTTCCACTCGGCCTCCGCCAGCCTGCTGGCGCAGGACGAGCCGCTGCCGAGCGGCGAGGAGCTCGGCGAGCAGTTCGAGCAGTTCCTCGCCCGGCTCGAGGAACCCGAGGAGTAGCAGTGCCCCAGTCAGCCGACGAGGTCGTCGACCTGCTCGACCTCGAGACGATCGAGGACAACCTGTTCCGGGGGCGGCAGCCCGACACCGAGCTGCAGCGCGTCTTCGGAGGTCAGGTCGCCGCGCAGGCGCTCACCGCCGCCACCCGCACCGTGCCGGAGCAGTACGTCGTGCACTCGCTGCACTCCTACTTCCTGCGGCCGGGCGACACGGCCGTGCCGATCGTCTACGACGTCGACACCCTCCGCGAGGGACGCAGCTTCGCCACCCGCCGCGTGCTCGCGCGCCAGCACGGACGGCCCATCTTCGCGCTCACCGTCGACTACCAGATCCCCGAGCCCGGCCTGGAGCACCAGGACGCGATGCCCGACGTGCCGACGCCCGAGGAGTGCCCGACGCTCCTGGAGGCCACGCCGGGCTCGCAGCGGATCGCCGACCACTGGAACCGCGAGTGGTCGGCGCTCGACATCCGGCTCGCCGGGGTGACCCGGCCGGGGGAGGGCGACTCCGGCGGCGAGGTGCTCACGCGCTCGCGCCTGTGGATCCGGGTCAACGGCGAGGTGCCCGACGACCCGCGCCTGCAGGTGGCCGCCTTCACCTACGCCAGCGACCTCACGCTCCTGGCCGCCAGCCTGGTCCCGCACGACCTCTACATCGCCTCGCCGGGCATGCAGGCGGCCTCGCTCGACCACACGATCTGGTTCCACCGGCCCTTCCGCGCCGACCGCTGGTGGCTCTACGACCAGACCTCGCCCTCGGCGTCCGGCGGCCGCGGACTGGCCCTCGCACGGGTCTTCACCCAGGAGGGAACCCTGGTCGCGACGGTGGCCCAGGAGGGGCTGATCCGGCACCGGCCGGACTGAGGAATGCCATCACTGTAGTTCGGGCGCAATACACCCGAATTGCGACAGAGCCCTGACGACACGCCGTCACGTGGGTTAGTTTCTGATCACTTCTGTGACTTCAGAGACGGGTGTGGTGTGCGATGACCGGCGGGCGATTCCTCTCCCGACGCGGATTGTGGGCCCCCGCGCTCGCAGTGACGCTGGCTCTCGGCGTGGGGGTCTCGGCCCCCGGAGCGGCCGACCGCCGCAGCGGTCCCGGGGGTCACCCCGACGGCCACTCCTACGACCTGCGGCCGGCGGACGCGGCCGAGCTCGCCCGTGCGCTGCACCTCGACGCGCCCGGGGGCGCGCGGCTGAGCGGCACCCAGGCCCGCACCGCCCTGGCGACGGCCTCGCGGGTCAGCGCCTCCCGCACCAGCGGCCCCGACTTCGAGCTGCCCTTCCTGTGCGGCACGCAGTGGACCGGCAGCACCCGCAGCGGCCACAGCCCCAGCTACTACTCGGTCGACTTCAACGCCCCCTCCGACCAGGGCAAGCCCGTGGTCGCGTCGGCTCCGGGCACGGTGACGCTCGTGCGGTCGCTGACCTACAGCTACGGTCGCTACGTCGTGGTCGACCACGGCGACGGCTACACCACGCTCTACGCCCACCTCGACTCGCTCGCGGCCACGGTGGGCCAGCGCGTCGACCAGGGCGACCTGCTCGGCTACCTGGGCACCTCGGGCAACTCCACCGGTCCTCACCTGCACTTCGAGCAGCGCCGCAACGGGGGCTACTTCCCGCCGTGGTTCAACCGCACGACGTGGAGGTTCGGCGACACCGCCACCTCGCGCAGCTGCGGCGACCGTCCGGTCGCCGGCGACTGGGACGACGACGGCGTCGACGAGGTCGGCGTCTTCCGACCCCGCGCGGTGCGCACGCAGTACCTGCTCGACCACGGCGCCGGCCAGGCGCTGCGCTGGGGCTACGCGGGCGACACCCCGCTGGTCGCGGACTACGACGGCGACGGCGTGGACCAGGTCGGCACCAAGCGGCGCGGCAACAGCATCTGGCGGCTCCGCAGCGCCAGCGGCGCCGTCGCCACGGTGACGGGCGTCGGAGGACGCCACGACGTCCCGCTGGCCGGCGACTGGAACGGCGACGGCCGCGCCGAGCTCGGCTGGTACCGCTGGTCCAACCGCACCTTCTACCTGCGCTGGCCCGACCTGCAGGTCCGCACCGTGCGGTGGGGGAGCGCCGGTCAGGTGCCCGTCGTGGGCGACTGGAACGGCGACGGCGTCGACGAGGTCGGCAGCTTCGACCCCACCACCGGTCGGTGGGCGCTGCGGGTGACCTCGGACGGCACGGCCACCACGCGCACGGTCGGCTACGGCCGGGCCGGCGACCTGCCCGTGGTCGTCGACCACAACGGCGACGGGGTCGACGAGCTGGCCATCTGGCGCCCCCGCACCGGGAACTTCCACCTGCGCACGGTCTCCGACGGCGCGCGCGTCACCAGCCTGGTCAAGCCCTACGGCGCTGCCCGGGGCTGAGGTGTGGGCTGAGGCGCGGGCGGTCGGCTAGCGCCGCCGCGCGCGGCCCAGCAGGTGCGGCTTGCCGCTGCGCGGGTCGGTGAGCGAGAAGTCGACGCCGTCGTCGGTGGTGCGCGAGCCGAAGGCCACCGTGCCGGGCAGGAACACCGGCTTGCGGAACTGCACCTCGACCGACGCGGCGTCGCCGAGCCGGTTGGCGAAGGTGGCCACGCAGCGCGCCTTGGTCCACATCCCGTGGGCGATCTGCCGCTTGAACCCGAAGGCCCGGGCGGTCAGCGGGTAGAGGTGGATCGGGTTGTGGTCGCCCGAGACGCTCGCGTAGCGGCGTCCGAGGTCACCGGGCAGCCGCCAGGTGAGCCCGGTGCCGGCCACCGTGTCGAGGTCGGGGGGCGCCGTCGCGGTGTCGTCGCCGCGACCGACGCGCAGGTAGGTCGAGGTCGACTCCCACACCGTCTCCTCGCCCGAGCGGACCGTCGTGGCGAGGTCGAAGACCGTGCCCTTCGGGTGCGCTCGCAGGTCGCGTGCGGTGGCACTCACGTCGAGCCGCTCGGTGGTCGCGAGCGCCCGGTGCTGGGTGATCGCGTTGGCGAGGTGCACCGTGCCGATCGCCGGGAAGGGGAAGGAGCGGTCGGTCATCAGCTCCATGTGCAGCCCGAAGGCCAGCATGTGCGGGTAGGTCAGCGGCAGGGCCTGCTGCGGCTCGAAGCCGCACACCTCGGCGTACGCCGCCACGTGGGCCGGGTCGACCACGACGTCGGCGCGGTGGAGCGTCAGGTCCGGCAGGCCGGCCGAGGCGCCGGGCTTGGCCAGCCCGGGCACCAGGCTCGCGCCCGGCAGCACGGGCTGCGCGGCGCGGAGCAGGGTGCCGAGCCCACCCGGCTCGCCCGTGACGGTGCGGTCGACCATCGGCTCAGGCGCCCAGCATCATCTGGCCGCAGACCCGGACCACGTTGCCGTTGACGGCGGTGGACCCCGGGTCGAGGTACCAGGCGATCGCCTCGGCCACGTCGACCGGCAGTCCGCCCTGGGCCATCGCGTTCATCCGCTGACCCACCTCGCGGGTCGCGAAGGGCACGGCTGCGGTCATCTGGGTGACGATGAAGCCCGGCGCCACGGCGTTGACGGTGATGCCGCCGCCCAGCTCGGGGGCCAGGGCGTCCACGAGGCCGATCACGCCGGCCTTGGAGGCGGCGTAGTTGGTCTGGCCGAGGTTGCCGGCGATGCCCGCGATGGAGGAGACGCCGACGATGCGGCCGTTGGGCGCCACCAGCTCCTGGGCGAGCAGCTCGCGGGTGATCCGCTCGGGGGCCGTGAGGTTGACCGCGATCACCGAGCTCCAGCGGTCCTCGGCCATGTTGGCGAGCTTCTTGTCGCGGGTGATGCCGGCGTTGTGCACCACCCCGTGCACCTGGCCGTGCTTGTCCTTGACGTGCTGGGCGATGCGCTGGGGCGCGTCCTTGGTGGTGATGTCGAGGACGAGGTGGTCGCCGCCGATCTCCCGCATCACGCCCTGCAGCTCGCTGGCGGCCTGCGGCACGTCGACGCCCAGCACGGTCGCGCCGTCACGGTGCAGCACCCGGGCGATCTGCTCGCCGATGCCTCGCGAGGCGCCGGTCACCACCACGACCTTGCCGTCGAGCGGGCGGCGGCGGTCGGCGACGGGCTCGGCCTCCGTGGCGCCGACGGTGCCGACCCGGACGACCTGGCCGGAGACGTAGGCGCTCTTGGGGGAGAGGTAGAAGGCGAGGGTCGACTCGAGCGCGTCCTCCGCGCCCGGAGCGACGTACACCAGGTTGACGGTGCTGCCGCGGCCGATCTCCTTGCCGAGCGAGCGGGTGAAGCCCTCCAGGGCGCGCTGGGCGATCCGCTCGCCCGCGCTGGACGTCTGCTCGGGCACGGTGCCGAGCACGACGACGCGCGCGTTGGCGCGCAGGCTGCGCATGACCGGGGTGAAGAACTGCT
>JBQGFI010000355.1:0-12245 GCA_052040065.1 Marmoricola sp. | reverse complement strand
ACGTCGCGCAGCGGGTTCAGCTTGAGCCGGATGCCGAGCTGGCGGATGGTCTGGCTCGGCTGGATGAAGGTGCGGCCGACGTAGCTGTTCTTGACCAGGCCGATGCCGTACGGGATGCCGCTCTCCTCGGCGTACCCGATGGCCGCGGGGGTGCCGGACTCCGGCACGGGCATCACCAGGTCGGCGTCGGCGGGGAACTCGCGGGCCAGCCGGCGGCCGATCTCGACCCGCACCGAGTGCATCCGGGTGCCGGAGATCCGGGTGTCGGGGCGGGCGAGGTAGACGAACTCGAAGAGGCAGCCCTTCGGCGCCGCCTCGGCGAAGCGACGGGTGCGCAGGCCGTCCTCGTCGACGGCGACCATCTCGCCCGGCTCGACCTCGTGGACGAAGGAGGCGCCGACGATGTCGAGGGCGGCGGTCTCGCTGGCCACGACCCAGCCCCGCTCGAGCCGGCCCACGACCAGGGGCCGGATGCCCTGCGGGTCGCGGGCGGCGTAGAGGGTCTGCTCGTCCATCCACACGAAGGAGAAGGCGCCCCGCAGCGAGGGCAGCAGCTCGGCCGCCCGCTCCTCGAGCGAGGTGTCGGGGTGGTGGGCCAGCAGCGCCGTCACCAGCGAGGTGTCGTTGGTGCTGACCTGGAGCTTGCGACCGAAGTCGAGCTCGTCGTCGTGCGGCAGGTCGGCCACCATCTGCTGCAGCTCGCGGGTGTTGGTGAGGTTGCCGTTGTGCGCGAGCGCGATCGAGCCGTCGGGGGTGGAGCGGAAGGTGGGCTGCGCGTTGTCCCAGGTGCTCGCCCCGGTCGTGGAGTAGCGGGCGTGACCGACCGCGACGTGGCCCTTGAGGGCCTCCAGGGTGGACTCGTCGAAGACCTGGGAGACCAGCCCCATGTCCTTGTAGACCAGGATCTGGCTGCCGTTGCTCACCGAGATGCCGGCCGACTCCTGCCCGCGGTGCTGCAGGGCGTAGAGGCCGAAGTAGGTCAGCTTGGCGACGTCCTCCCCCGGCGCCCAGACACCGAAGACGCCGCAGGCGTCCTGCGGGCCGCGGTCGTGGGGATCGATCTCCTGGGTGAGGCGGCCGTCGCCGCGGCGGCCGCGGTGACGGCTGGGGGGGCTGGCCACGGGCCCGAGTGTACGGGCAGCCGGACCCTCACATGCGCGCGGCGCCGAGCTGCACCGCCTCGCGGATCCGGGTGTAGGTGCCGCACCGGCAGACGTTGCGGATCTCGTCGAGGTCGGCCTCGGTGATCGAGCGGCCCTCGGCCCTGACCTGCTTGACCTTGGCGACCGCCGCCATGATCTGCCCCGGCTGGCAGTAGCCGCACTGCGCCACGTCGCGCTCGAGCCAGGCCTCCTGCATCGGGTGCAGCTGCCCGTCGGGGGTGTGGTCGGTCGCGGCGAGACCCTCGATGGTCGTGACCTCGTCGGACTCCTCGATGTCGCCCACGCGCACGGCGCACGGGTTGAACGCCTTGCCGTTGAGGTGGGAGGTGCAGGCCTTGCAGACGTTGATGCCGCAGCCGTACTTGGGGCCGGTCAGGCCGAGCAGGTCGCGGATCACCCAGAGCAGGCGGACGTCGTCGTCGGCGTCGACGGTCACGGTCTCGCCGTTGACGGTGAAGGTGTGGTTCGGCATGGGGACTCCCGGCTCAGTAGGTGAGGTCGCGGCCGTTGGTGGGCGCGGGGGGGACGGGCGGGACGAAGGACTTGACGTCGAAGGAGATCGGGTCGTCGTGGTTGATCGGGAAGCGCTTCGGCACGGTGCCCGTCGCGCGCGCGTAGGCGCACGCCACGGCTGCCGCGGAGGCGGCGACGCCGGCCTCGCCCGCGCCACCGGGCTGGTCGACCCCGGCGTCGACGATCTCGACGCGGAAGTCCGGCGGCACGTTCCACTGCCGCGTGTAGAAGTAGTTGTCCCAGCTGGCCTCGAGGAAGTGGCCGTCGCGCAGGTGCAGGCTGCTGGTCAGCGTGAGCGCGAGCCCGTCGGCGAAGCCGCCGATCATCTGCGCCTCCAGGCCCCGGGGGTTGACGACCAGACCCGCGTCGACGGCGAAGACCGCCTTGGTGACGCGGGGACCGGTCACGGCGTCGCGCACGGTGCGACCGACGGTCTCGGGCCGGCAGTCGAGCTCGACCACGCACGCCGTGGAGCCCTTGTACTCCTTGTGGATCGCCAGGCCCATCGCGGTGCCGGCAGGCATCGCCTTGCCCCAGCCGGCCACCTCCGCCGCCCGCTCCAGCACGGCACGGGTGCGCTCGTCCTTGAGCAGCTCGAGCCGGAAGTCCAGCGGGTCCTTGCGCAGCGCCTCGGCCAGCATGTCGACGACCAGCTCGTTGGCGACGCGGACGTCGGGTGAGTAGATGTTGCGCATGGAGCCGGTGTTGAAGCGCCGGTCGGTCTCGGTGAGCAGCTGGGTGACGACGCCGAAGTCGTAGGGCAGCTCCTGGGTGAGCGCGAAGATGCCCTCGGCCACCGACAGGTTGCCCACGCCCGGGGGCAGCTCGGCGGCCGTGGCGCTGAGCATGTCGCCGAGACCGTGGCTGAAGTCGGTCTCGACGCTGGTGTGGCGCTGCTCGAAGCTGAGCACCTGGCCCGCGAGGTGCGTGGCCCGCACCCGCGAGGTGCACAGCGGGTGGACCCTCCCCTGCCGCGGCTCGTCGGCGCGGTGCCACATCAGCTTGACCGGCTTGCCGATGGCCTTGGACGCGCGGGCGGCCTCGACCGCGTGGTCCGGGAAGAGCTTGTGGCCGAAGGAGCCACCCCCGGTGACCACGTTGACCTTGATGGCCGTCGTGGGCAGCAGGATCGCCTCGGCGATCTTCTTCTGCGCCACGATCGGCGCCTTCAGCCCGGCCCACACCTCGGCCTTCCCGTCGCGGACGTCGGCGATCGCGGCGTAAGGCTCGAGGGCGGCGGAGCTGCGGAACATGAACTCGAACTCGGCGTCGATCGTCTTCGCCAGCACCGGCACCTTCGGCACCGCCATGGGCAGCTGGGCCCGGCGCAGGCCCGCCAGGATCGACTCGTCGTCCTCGCCGTCGACGGGGCCGCCGTTCCACTCCACGTCCATGGCACGGATCGCCTCGATGCACTGCCCGAAGGTCTCCGCCCGCACGGCGATGCCGGTGGCGATCTGGGCCACGTCGGTCACGCCCGGCATCGCGAGCACCTCCGCCCGGTTGCGCAGCGACCGCGGGGTGCCGTTGAGCGTCGGCGGGCGGCACACCATCGTGGGGAGGGCGTCGGGGACGTCGAGGTCGGTGACGAACTTCTTGGCGCCGGTCACGATGTCGCGCGCGTCGACCCGGTTGCGGGGGGTGCCGATGGTGGTGAACTCCTCGCGCGGCTTCAGCCGCACCTCCACCCGCTCGGTCGTGGCGGACGCCGCGGCGCGCGCCAGCTCGCCGTACGTCGCGGAGGCACCGCCGGGTGCCCGGATCACACCGGCCTTGGACTCCAGCAGGTCGACGGTGGTGCCGAGCTGGATCGCGGCCGCGCGCAGCAGCGCCCCCTTGGCGATCGCCG
Source organism: Marmoricola sp. (assembly GCA_052040065.1). GTDB lineage: Bacteria > Actinomycetota > Actinomycetes > Propionibacteriales > Nocardioidaceae > Marmoricola. Next base: position 8,720 of record JBQGFI010000355.1, on the reverse strand, counting down.
CCGCCACCCGCACGGGGGTGTAGGTGGACACGGTGGTGTTGGACCCGCCCGTGAGCTGGTTGAAGACCAGCTCGGGGCGCGCCGGCGCGAGCTCGACCACGACGTCCTCGACGTCGATGTCGAGCTCCTCGGCGATGAGCATCGCCGTCGAGGTGGTGATGCCCTGGCCGTTCTCCGAGCGCGGCAGCGCGAAGGTCGCCTTGCCCTGCTCGTCGACGGTGATCGTGATCAGGTTGGCGGTGGGCCTCGCGGAGTCGGTCTGCAGGTCCTCGAGGTCGTAGAGCTCGGCGACCTGGGGCGGCGAGGGCACCTTCGCGTGGGCCGCCGGGGTGCGGCCGAGTCCGAGGTCGGCCGCGGCCACGAGCGTGGTGCCGCCGATGACGTAGCCGAGGAAGCCGCGGCGGCTGGCTCCCGCGGGCCCGGGCTGGGTGAGGTCAGACTGGATCGTCACGCGTGGCTCCCTCGCCTGTGGGGACCCGGACGCATCCGGGCTTCCCTCCCCACCCGCAACCTACCCACGGGTCATTGACCGCCAAACCATCCGGAACGCCCTTTTCGTGCAACTTCATCCCCGTGCACGTCGCTCAGCCCGCGGGACGCCCGTCCGCGGAGCGAGAAGCGAGGATCAGCGGGCGCGCGGCCAGAGCCCGCGGCAGGCGGCGACCGCCCGGTCGAGCGTCGCCGGGTCGGCCGCGACGACCAGCCCTCGGCCCCCCGAGCGCGCGTCGTACGGCGTGCCGTCGGCGTGGGCGACCGCGCCCCCCGCCTCGCGCACCATCAGCGTGCCGGGCAGGTGGTCCCACGGGTTGGTGTGCCCGTAGAGCAGGTAGTCGGCGTCGCCCTCGACCAGGTGCGGGTAGTCGACCCCGCAGCAGATCCACGACCCGACCAGCGACGGCAGGCCCTCGGGGTGGCGACCCCGTCGCGACCAGATGGAGGTGGCGCCCTGCGGCTGGTCGCCGGCGGGAGCGCGCCGTACCGGCTCGCCGTCGCGGGTCACGCCGGCGCCGCGCTCGGCGACCCACGCGCGCCCGTGCTCGGGCTGCCAGATCCAGCCGCGCACCGGCTGGCCGTCGCGCACCTCGCTGACCATCACCGCGTGGTCGGGTGAGCCCGCGACGAAGTTCTTGGTGCCGTCGACGGGGTCGACGGTGAAGCCGTGGTCGGCGGCCACGAAGCGGGCCAGCAGCGCGGCGTCGCCGGCGTAGGCCTCCTCGCCGAGCACGACCGCGTCGGGGTACGCCGCCCGCAGGGCGGCGGTGATCAGCTCCTCGGCCTCCCGGTCGGCGACCGTGACGAGGTCGCCGGGGCGCTTCTCGTCGATCTGCTCCTCGCTCAGGGAGCGGAAGCGAGGGGTCACCACCTCGGCGGCGACCTCCTGGACCAGCGCGAGGACGGCCTCGGTCGAGAGCGGCACCGCTGCAGGCTATCGGTGCCGCCAGGCGCGGTCGGGCGCGCCCGCGAGAGGCAGGGTGAAGTGGAAGGTCGCCCCCTCGCCCTCGGCGCTCTCCACCCAGATGCGGCCGCCGTGCTGCGCGACGATGGCGCGGGTGATGGTGAGCCCGAGACCGGTGCCGCCCCGGTCGGTGGCGTCGTCGGTGGTGACCTGGTGGAACCGCTCGAAGACGTGCTCGAGCTGGTCGCTCGGGATGCCCGGCCCCTCGTCGCGCACCGAGACCACGGCGAGGCCGTCGCGGGCGGCCGCGCCGACGGTGACGGCGGCACCACGGGGCGAGAACTTCACCGCGTTGCCCACCAGGTTGACCAGGGCCTGCTCGACGCGGTCGGCGTCGGCCCAGACCACGTCGGCACCCGGGGCCTCCACCACCAGGCTCACCCCGGAGCCGGCCGCCAGGGGTTGGAGCGTGGCGGTGGCCTCGCACAGCAACCGCGGGAGCGGGACCCGGGAGCACTGCATCCGGAACTCGCCGGTGGCCAGCTTCTCGGCGTCGATGATGTCGTCGACCAGGCGGCTCAGCCGCTCCACGCCGCGGCTGGCGTTGGCGGCCAGGGAGCGACCCACCGGGCTGAGGTCTCCGGCGTCGCCGTCGGCGAAGATCTCCAGGACGCCGCGCACCGAGGTCAGCGGGGTGCGCAGCTCGTGGCTCACCGAGGAGACGAACTGGCGCTTGACCTGCTCGACGGCGATGCGGTCGGAGAGGTCGCGGAAGGCCGCGACGGCCCCGCGGGGCGGTCCCTCGCCGTGGCGGAGCTCCGGAGCCGCACTGACCTCGACGGGCACGATCCTCCCGTCGGCGCGGCGGAACTCGACGTCGGCACCGCGCAGCACCCGGCCCTCGGCGACCAGCGCGAAGGGGCAGTCGTGGGGCGCGGGCGTGCACAGCGCCTCGCACGCGTCGCGACCGAGGAGCTCGCCGTCACCGACCGCGAGCAGCTCGCGTGCCGCGGCGTTGGCGAAGATGAGGCGACCCGAGGCGTCCATGCTCACGATGCCGTCGCCCACGGTGTCGAGGATGCGGGCGTAGCGCTCGGTGGTGCGGCGCAGCTCGGCGGTGCGCTCGGCCACCTCGCGCTCCAGGCGCCAGTGGAAGCGTCGCGCGTCGGCCGTGACCACCAGGTGCCGCGCCAGCACCCCCGTGGTCACCACGGCGGCGAGGACCCGCTGGGGACCCAGCGGCAGCCCCCCGAGGACCACGGTGAGGGCGGCCAGCGCGACGGCCGCCTCCGGGGCCGCCAGCACCGCGCGCGCCGTGCGCTCCCCGAGGTCGGAGCCCGTCCGGCGGTCGGGACGTACGGCCACGCGCGCCGCCACCCCGAGGAGCAGCGTCCCGACCGCGACCGTCCACGACACGGCAGCGGGAGCGACGTACGCGTCGGGCGTGAGTGCGGCGTACGCCGTCGCGCCCACCAGCCACGCGGCGAAGGCCGCCGTGAGGAACGCCAGCTCGGGGCGGTCGGTGTGTACGTGGCGACGGCTGAGCTCGTAGGCCACGGCGAGCATCGCCAGCGAGGCGGAGGGGTAGGCCAGGGCGAAGACCAGGTCGGCGCCCGCCGAGGAGGTCAGCTCACCGTCGAGCAGCACCACGGCACCGACCAGCGCGACGCTCGAGACGAGCACGGCGACGTCGAGCCAGGTGCGCAGCGTCAGGCCCCGGCTGCGCCGAGGGCGCGGCAGCACCACGAGGGCGGCCAGCACGGCCAGCATCGCGGCGCCCTGCAGGGGGTAGATCAGCGTGTTGATGCCGCGGCCCGGCAGCACCACCGAGACCACGGTCACCAGGTTGGCCGCCGGGAAGAGCACGGCCGCCAGGGTCAGCAGCCGCCAGCCCGACGACCAGCGACCCTCGGAGGCACGGGCGGCACGACGGCACCAGACGACCACGGGCACGCAGACGCCGACCACCACGAGCTGGGCGACCACCGCGCTCACCAGGCCGTCCGGCGCGAGCAGCGCGGCCAGGCCGCACGCCAGCACCAGGACGACGACGAGCCGCTGCAACGACGTCGCAGGGCTCAGTCCCGCCGCACGCACATCCCGCCCCATCCCCGAGCGCGTCGCGGCGTCCGGGCACGCCGCGCACTCCTCAGGGCGGCACTGTAGTGCCTGCGACGGCTCCGGAGCCGTCAGCGCGGGGACTGATCCCGGGCGAGGTCGTGGAGCAGCAGGGTCTCGGCGAGGCAGACCCGTGCGAACTCGGCCAGGTGCAGGCCCTCGTTGGCGCCGTGGGCCCGGGTGTCGGGGTCCTCGACGCCGGTGACCAGCACGCTCGCCTCGGGGAAGCTCTCGAGGAACTCCGCGATGAAGGGGATGGAGCCGCCCACGCCCATGTCGATCGGCGCGGTGCCGTCCCAGGCGCGCTCGAAGGCGCTGCGCGCGACGTCGTACGCCGGCCCGGTGGCGTCGATGGCGGTGGGCTCGCCGGTGTCGACGACCTCGACGCCGAGCTGGGCGCCCCACGGCACGGTCGCCTCGAGGTGCGCGGTGAGCGCGGCCAGGGCGCTCTCGCAGGTGTCGCCGGGGGCGATGCGCATCGAGAGCTTGGCCCGGGCGACGGGCGTCAGGGTGTTGCTCGCGCCGTCGACGCGCGGTGCGTCGATGCCGGTGACGGTGAGCGCCGGCTGCGTCCACAACCGCTCCACGGCCGGGCCGGTGCCGACCTGCTGCACGCCCTCGGCCAGGCCGGACTCGGCCCGCAGCCGCTCGAGCGGGTAGTCGACGTCGGCCGCGGGCGAGGCGTGCAGCCCCGCGACCGCGAGGCCGCCCTCGGCGTCGTAGAGCTGCGAGAGCAGCCGGGCGAGGGCCATCAGCGCGTCGGGCGCCACCCCGCCCCACATCCCCGAGTGCACGGCGTGGGTCAGGGTGCGCACGGTGACGTCGACCCGCACCAGTCCGCGCAGGCTGGTGGTCAGGGCGGGGACGCCGAGGTCCCAGTTGCCGCTGTCGGCGATCACGATGACGTCGGCGCGCAGGTCGTCGGCGTAGCGGGCCAGCAGCGCCGGCAGGGTGTCGCTGCCCACCTCCTCCTCGCCCTCGACGAAGATCACCACGCCCACGTCGAGGTCGTCGCCCAGGGCGCGGAGCGCCGCGAGGTGCGCGGCGATCCCGGCCTTGTCGTCGGCGGCCCCGCGGCCGTAGAGCCGACCGTCGCGCTCGGTGGGCTCGAAGGGCGGCGAGTCCCACTCGGCGTGGTCGTTCTCGGGCTGCACGTCGTGGTGGGCGTAGAGCAGCACGGTCGGGCGTCCCTCGGGGGCCGGACGGGTCGCGATCACGGCCGGGGCCACGCCGTCGTCGTGCGCCGTGACGATGCGTGTGTCGAGCCCCTCGGCGGCGAAGAGCGCGGCCGTCGCCTCCGCGCTGCGCTGCACCTCCGCGGCCCGCGCCGGGTCGGCGCTGACCGACTCGATCCGCACCAGGTCCTCCAGGTCGCGACGGACCCTCGGCAGCTCGGCCTCGACGCGCCTGCGCAGCTCAGCGATCTCCATGACGCGGACGATACGGGGGACGGCCGCTGCCCCACGGCGGGCCCTCGGGCGCACGAGTGCGACACCAGCGTCGTCGTACGCCCTCGTCGACGACCCTCACGTCGCACTCGGCAAATTCACCGGCCGGCCGGTGAATTTGCCGGCCCTCAGCCCAGCGGGAGGTACGCCGCCAGGTCGGCGCGCTCGCCCGAGGCGCGCACGTGGCCGGCGGCGAGCTCCTCGGCCCAGGTCGTGCGGCCGGTCGCGAGGGCGATCCAGACCTCGGCGTCGAGCTCGACCACGGCGGGCGGGGTGCCGCGGGTGTGGCGCACGCCGGGCACCACCTGGGCGGCGGCGTACGGCGGGACGCGGACCTCGACCGAGGCGCCCGGGGCACGCTGCGAGAGCACGGCCAGGAAGTGCTTGACCAGCAGCTTCAGCTCGGCGCGGGTGGGCTCCTCGCGCGCCAGCGCCGCGGCCACCTCCGCCGGGTCGGCGGGACGCAGTCGGGCGGGCACGCGTCGAGCCTAGGCGACGCCCCTGGCCCCGGGCTGCGGCACTGCGACGAGCTCGCGTGCCGGCGCGGCCGGCGCCACCACCACCTCGTCGGCGGTGCGGGGCACGGCGACGACCGGCAGCGTGAAGCCGAAGGTGGAGCCGACCCCGAGCGTGCTCTCCACCCAGATGCGACCGCCGTGCCGCTCCACGATGGAGCGGGTGATGGTGAGCCCCAGGCCCGTGCCGCCCTTCTCCTTGGCGTCGGAGACGCTGACCTGGCGGAAGCGCTCGAAGACGTGCGGCAGGTCCTCCACGGGGATGCCCCGACCCTGGTCGCGCACCTCGACGCGCACCTCGCCGTCGCGAGCGCTCGCGTGCACCTCGACCGCGTCGCCGGGGGCGCTGAACTTCACCGCGTTGCCGATCAGGTTGACCAGCGCCTGCACCACGCGGTCGGGGTCGCACCAGACCGGCTCGACCCGCAGCGGCTCCAGGAAGATCCCGACGCCCGTCTGCGCCGCCAGCGGCTGCAGCGAGGTGACGGCGTCGAGCAGCACCTCCTCCAGGTCGGTGGCGACGGGGACCACGCTGAAGGTGCCGGCGGCGAGCTTCTCCACGTCGATGATGTCGTCGACCAGCCGTCCCAGCCGCTGCACGCCGCGCTCCGCGGTGACCACGAGCGAGCGGGCGGTCGGCGTCAGCTCGCCCGCGTCACCGTCGGCCAGCACCTCCAGGACGCCGCGGATCGAGGTGAGCGGCGTGCGCAGCTCGTGGCTGACCGAGGAGACGAACTGGTGCTTGTGCTGCTCGATCGCCCGCTTGGCGCTCACGTCGCGGAAGGCCACGACCACCCCGTGGCGGTCGGAGTCGCGCTCGTCGGGCTTGGGAGCGGCCGTGAGCTCGACCGGGAGCAGGGTGCCGTCGCGGTGCAGGTAGGCCGTCTCGACGTCCTGCAGCGCCGCGCCGGTCTCGAGCACGAGCTGCACCGCGCACTGCCGGTGCGGCTCGGGGCACAGCACCTCGCAGGCGTCGCGCTGCAGCAGCTCCTCGCGGGACCACCCCAGCCGGTGCAGCGCCTTGGCGTTGGCGAAGCAGATCCGGCCGTGGTGGTCGACGCCGATGATGCCCTCGCCGACCGCGTCGAGGATGCGGCCGTGACTCCCCGTCACGAAGTGCAGCTCGTCGGTGCGCTCGGCGACCTTGCGCTCCAGCTGCTCGCAGGTCTGGCTCGCACGGGCGGCCTGCCAGATCTGGCGCGCGGCGGCCAGCACGCCGGTGAGCACCGTGAGCCCCCAGTCGACGGCGCTGCGCGGCCCCACCACGAGCACCACCCAGCTGACGGTGAGGATGAAGACGTCGGGTCCCACGGCCGCGGCGTGGCGGGTCAGGCGGGCGTCGCGAGGTGCGGTCTGGTGCGGGCGTGACCGGGGCAGCGCCGGACGCAGTGCCGTCGCGGCGGCGGTCGCCACGACGGCGAGGCCGGCGGCGTAGAGGGCATCGGCGACCGCGCGCGCCTCGGTGCTCCCCGAGACCAGGTCGACCACGATCGCGCCGTCGGCCAGGGTCCACAGCAGCAGCGCGGCGGTGAGCAGCAGCAGCGTCGGACGGCGGTGCGGCTCGCAGCGACGCAGCACGTCGACGGCGGTGACCACGAGGACGAGGTCGACCAGGACGTAGGAGAACGCGACCGCGGTCTGCGTCGCGCTGGCGTCGCCGAGCGCCCCGCGCAGGAGCAGCAGGTGCAGGAGCAGCAGCAGGCAGGCGAAGAGCACGGCGGCGTCGAGCCAGGCGCGACCGCGCTCCCCCGGTCGCCACGCCCGCACCGGGAGCCGCACCAGGGCGATCCAGGTCAGCAGCAGCCCGGCGGCGTACGGCGCGTGGAGCACGGCGCCGGCCTCGGCGAGCGTCCGGCCGAGCAGCGGCTGCACCGCGTGGACGACACCCGTCCAGCTCCAGCACACCAGGGCCAGGGTGAGCAGCGACCAGGCGAGGCGCTCGCGGCCGCGGGAGTGGCGCGCGACGCGCAGGCCGAGCAGGGCGGCGTACGCAGCGAGCAGCAGCTCCGCCGCGTCGACGAGGTGGGGCACCGGGAGCAGCCGGGGAGCCAGCAGGCAGAGCGTCAGCACGGCGAGCCCGACCCCGGTGCCGAGCAGTACCGGGCGACGGCGCAGCCGACGCAGACGCTCGGTCACCTGACACACACCCCCGGGATCGGTCGCTCCCGTCGCTCACGGGAACCGCCGTCAGAGTCGCACAATGCCGACAAGTAGGGCGCAAGATTCTCAAGTCCACCAAAGTGGACAAGACCAGTGTGCGTGCCGGGCCCGCCGGGGTCAGCCGAGGGCGGCCGGCAGCGTGGCCGTCCAGGTGGTGCGCAGCTCCTCGAGCGGCACCGAGAAGAGCCCCGTGTCGAGCACCTCGCCGCCGGTGGTGCCCAGCGCCGTCACCGGCACGCCGTGCGCGTCCGCGAGCTCGCGCAGCTCGGTCTCGTGCTCGGGAGCCACGGCCACCAGGCAGCGGGCCGCCGACTCGGCGAAGAGCGCGACGAAGGGGTCGCCGTCGAGCTCGACCGCGCAGCCGATCCCCCGCGCCAGCGACGACTCGGCCAGCGCCTGGGCGAGCCCGCCGTCGGAGAGGTCGTGCGCGCCGCCCAGCAGGCCGCGCACGGGACCCGCCTCGACCAGCACCGCGGCGAGCGCGGCCTCGGCGGCGAGGTCGACCTGCGGGGGCCGCCCGCCGAGGTGGCCGTGGACGACGTGGGCCCACTCCGAGCCCGACAGCTCCTCGCGGGTCTCGCCCAGCAGCAGCACCTGGTGGCCCGCGGCCGTGAAGCCGGTCGGCGTGCGCCGGGTGACGTCGTCGATCACGCCGAGCACGGCGACCACCGGGGTCGGCAGGATCGCGGTCTCGCCGGTCTGGTTGTAGAGGCTGACGTTGCCGCCGGTCACGGGGATCCCCAGCGCGACGCACGCGTCCTTGAGCCCACGGCACGCCTCGGCGAACTGCCACATCACCGCGGGATCCTCGGGGCTGCCGAAGTTGAGGCAGTCGCTGATGGCCAGCGGGACGGCGCCGCCCGCGGCGACGTTGCGGTAGCTCTCCGCCAGCGCCAGCTGCGCCCCGGCGTACGGGTCGAGCCGGGCGAAGCGACCGTTGCAGTCGGTGCTGACGGCGACACCGAGCCCGGTCTCCTCGTCGACGCGGACCATGCCGGCGTCGCTGGGCTGCGCGAGCACGGTGTTGCCGCGGACGTAGCGGTCGTACTGGTCGGTGATCCAGGACTTGTCGCACAGGTTGGG
>JBQGFI010000354.1:0-9028 GCA_052040065.1 Marmoricola sp. | reverse complement strand
GCGCAACACCGCCAACAGCTACGGCGAGCAGCGCGGCTTCATGCTGACGATGATCAAGGACGAGCTGGAGAGCCTCGGCTTCGACGAGCAGGACATCGAGTCCGGCGGCCTGCGGGTCGAGACCACCCTGACCAAGCGCGCGATGGCGGCCAACCGCGAGGGCGTGGAGGAGCAGCGGCCGGAGGGGCTGCGGGGCCTGCACGTCGCGAGCGCCTCGGTCGACGTGCGCACCGGCGGCCTGCTGGGCTTCTACGCCGGCCAGAACTACCTCGACAGCCAGCTCAACTGGGCACGCCTCGGCGGCTCCCCGGGCTCCTCGTTCAAGACCTTCGCGCTCGCCGCGGGGATCCAGGCCGGCTTCTCGCTGCGCGACACCTTCGACGGCAACGCGCCGTACACCTTCGACGACGGGGGCGAGGTGGGCAACCAGGGTGAGGGCACCGGCACCAACTTCGGCTCGGCCATCAGCCTGCTGACCGCGACGCAGAACTCCGTCAACACCGCGTACGCCGACCTCACCGACGCCCTGCCCAACGGGCCGGAGGACGTGCTCGAGATGGCCGTGAAGATGGGCGTCCCCCGCAACGCCCCCGGCCTGGAGCCCAACAACGCGATCTCGCTGGGCTCGGCCACCGTCAGCCCGATCTCGATGGCCAGTGCCTACTCCACCGTCGCCAGCGGCGGCGTGCACCGCGACGTCCACCTGATCCGCAAGGTGACCCGGGCCAGCGACGGCAAGGCGCTCTACCGGGTCGACGACGGCAGCGAGCGCGTCTTCTCCGAGGACATCGCGGCCGACGTCAGCTACGCGCTGCAGCAGGTGGTCAGCGCGGGCACGGGCACGACCGCGCTCGCCCTGGGCCGCCCCGCGGCCGGCAAGACCGGCACCGCGACCAACGACGACGGCGACGTCTCGTCGTCGTGGTTCGTCGGCTACACGCCGCAGGTGTCGACGGCCGTGATGTACGTGCGCGGCCGGGGCAACCAGGCGCTCAACGGCTTCCTGCCGACCTTCTACGGCGGCGAGTACCCGGCGCGCACCTGGACCGCGATCATGCAGCGGATGATGGACGGTCGCGACGTGGAGACCTTCCCGCCGCCGGTCTTCCTCGACGGCACCGCCCCGGAGGAGGGCCACGAGCCCTACACCCCGCCGCCGGAGCCCGAGCCGGAGCCGTCGCCGTCGGAGGAGCCCGAGCCCGAGCCCGAGGACTCGGCCTCGGTCGAGCCGGAGCCCGAGCCCGCCCCGTCGGAGGAGCCGAGCCAGCCCAGCGAGCCCGCCGAGCCGAGCCAGCCCGCGCCGGAGCCCGGCGACGGCCAGGGCGACGGCCGCGTCGACGACGTGCTGCCCGTCGAGCCGTGAGCCGCGGGGGCGTCCCGGCACCTGACGGCGTCGTCGCGCCCACGCGCACCGATCCCGTCGCCGCCGCGCTCGCCGACGTCAGCGGCGGTCCCGTCGGCCGTCACGCCCGCCCGCACCGGTGGTGGACGCCGCTGCGGGTGCTGCTCGCGCTCTACACCGTCGTGCTGGCGCTCTCGGTCGTGCACCACGTGCCGTGCCTGACCGCCGGCTGGGGCGACGACCAGGCGCGCTACGGCAAGGGCTGCTACTCCGACGTGCCCTACCTCTACACCGGCCGGGGCCTCGCCGAGGGCTGGTGGCCCTACGCCGACGACGGCGGCCGGCACCAGGCGATGGAGTACCCCGTCGGCATCTCCTACCTGGCCAGCGTCGCGGGCGACCTCACCCGCGCCGTCGCCCAGGACGGCCCGTCGGAGGCCGAGCGCCGCGCGGTCGCGCCCGGGGAGGTGTGGGGGTTGCCCGGGATGGTCGAGGAGACCAACAGCTACTTCCTCGTGACCGCGGTGCTGCTCGGGCTGGCGGGCTTCGGGGCCGTCTGGTTCCTCGCCCGCGCCCACCGGCACCGGCCGTGGGACGCGCTGCCCTTCGTGCTGGCGCCCTCGCTGCTGCTGACCGGCCTGGTCAACTGGGACCTGCTCGCCGTGCTCTGCGTCGCCGCCACCCTCTGGGCCTGGGAGCGGGGACGCGTGGTCACCGCGGGGGTGCTCGTCGGCCTCGGCACGGCCGCCAAGCTCTACCCGCTCTTCCTGCTGGGGCCGATGCTGGTGCTCGCGGTGCGTCGCCGCGACCCGGGGCTCTTCGTGCGCCCGCTGGTGGCGGCGGTGGTGACCTGGGTGCTGGTCAACGCGCCGGCGTACCTCGGCTCGCGGGAGCAGTGGGAGGTCTTCTGGACCTTCAACGCCGACCGCGGCGCCGACCTGGGCTCGGTGTGGTTGGCGCTCACGCACGCCGGCGCGAGCTTCAGCCCCGAGACCATCAACGCCTGGTCGTGGGTGCTCTTCGGCGCCGCCTGCCTGGCGGTGGCGGTGCTCGGGCTGGTGGCGCCGGAGGAGCCCCGCCTGGCCCAGCTCGGGCTGCTCGTGGTGGCGGCGTTCCTGCTGGTCAACAAGGTCTACTCGCCGCAGTACGTGCTCTGGCTGCTCCCCCTGGCCGTGCTGGCGCACCCCCGCTGGCGCACCCTGCTGGTGTGGCAGGCCGGCGAGGTCCTCTACTTCTGGATGGTCTGGGCCTACCTCGCGGGCTACCTCGAGGCCGGCAGCGGTGGCACGCCGACCTACGACGCCGCGATCTGGGTGCGGCTCGCCGCCCAGGTCGTCCTCGTGGCCGTCGTCGTCCGCGGGGTGCTGCGGCCCGAGCACGACGTGGTGCGCACCGACCCCGTCTGGACCCCGACGGCGGGGCCCGGGCGCGCCGTGCGGGTCTAGGAGACCTCGACCCGGTCGAAGGCCGTGGTGGTGTAGCGCAGCCGGACCTCGATCTCCTCGCCGACCTCGGGCACGGGGGCGCCGTGGGGCAGGAAGAGCATGCTGACCTGCATGTGGGGCGGCTCGGCGAAGAGCCGGTGCTTGCCGCCGACGACGTACGGCGAGCGCACGAAGCCGGCCGCGTCGAGGCTGCCGCGGGCGAGCGTCGCGGCGCGGGCCTTCAGCGTGCCCTGGCCGGTGGGGGCCTCGAGGCCGACGCCGTGGGAGGTGCCGCCGGAGACCACCAGCACGGTGCCGCGGCGCGGCGCGGTGCGCTGGCGGTAGCCGTAGGCGTCGCCGCGCTGCACGGCGTGGGCGTCGAGCACCGTGGCGGTGACGCGCAGGGCGGCGCGCTCACCGAGCCACAGCGACGTGCCGACCCGGGGTCGCCAGCCCACCCCGGGGTGGCGCAGCGCGAGGGTCTCCAGCTCGGTGTCGTCGAGGTGGGAGACCCACACCCGGGGTCGGTCGGTGGTGGCGAGCACCGCCGCCAGCCCCGGACCGGCGAGCAGCTGCTCCACCTCGCGCACGTGGGAGGGCGTCGCGTGCCCCGCGCGGGGCGGGGGGAGCGGCAGGTGCAGCGCCACCCCCTCGAGCCGGACGCCGCCCTGCCGCACCGTGGCCGCGGCCTCGGCGAGCTCGTCGTCGGTCATGCCGTGCCGCAGCATCGAGGTGATCCGCTCGAGCACGACGCGCGGCCGGTGCCCGCGGGCCCTGCCGTGCTCGGCGAGCGCGGCGAGGTCGGCGAGCCGGCCGACGGAGTGCACCACCCGGCCCTCGTCGACGCCGAGGTCGGCGGGTGCGGCCGCGTGCGGCCGCCACGGCGAGAGCACCAGCAGGTCGCCGTCGAAGCGCTGGTGCACGTGCGGGAGCTCCTCGTAGAGCCCCACCGCGACGGTGTCGACGCCCAGCCACTGCGCCCGGCGGGCCAGCCGGGCGAGGCCGAAGCCGTAGCCGTTGCCCTTGGCCACCGGCACCAGGCCGGGGAACCGCTCGGCGACGCCGCGCAGGTGGGCGCGCCAGCGGGGTCCGTCGACGCGCAGCACCAGCGACATCAGCCCCGCCTCCGCAGGTAGAGCTCGAAGGCGGCGTACAGCGGGCGCGAGAGGGGCAGGTCCCACTCGCCGGCGTACTCGACCGCCTCACCGCCGGTGCCGACCTTGAACTGCACCAGGCCGACGTGGCCGTCGTCGGAGGCGAGGGTGTCGGTGATGCCGCGCAGGTCGTAGACGGTGGCGCCCGCGGCCAGCGCGTCGCGGATCATCTGCCACTGCACGGCGTTGGAGCCGCGCACCTCGCGCTTGTGGGGGGAGGCGGCGCCGTAGGAGTACCAGGCGTGGGTGCCGACCCGGATCCACAGCGTGGCCGCCACGAGGTCGCCCTCGTGCCGGGCGAGGTAGAGCCGCAGCCGGTCGGGCTGGTCGGCGTTGAGCGCCCCCGCCATGGTGGTGAAGTACGACGCCGCGCGCGGCGTGAAGTGGTCGCGCTCCGCGGTGTGCACGTAGAGGTCGTGGAAGTCGCGCAGCTCGGGGCTGTCGGCCGTGGGCGAGAGGACCTCGACCTCGACGCCCTCCTTGGCGGCCTTCTTGATGTTGCGCCGCCACAGCTGGTTCATCCCCTTCAGCACCGACTCCTCGGTGCGGGGGGTGCCGTCGGGGTCGGCGAGCGGGACCTGGAAGTTGTACTGCGGCTGACCCATCGCGAAGCCGCCCGCGACGGCCTGGGAGCGCCAGCCGAGGGCGCGCAGCTGCTCGACCACCCGGAGACCGGTCTCGTGGGTGTGGGTCGGGGTGAGGCTGGTCAGCGAGGTGACGGCGGGGTCGGCGATGCCCTCCTTGACCTGCTGGGCGCTCCAGCGCCGGGTCACGACCGGCGGGCCGAGGCGCACGCCGAAGGCGCCCTGCTGCTTGAGGTGGGCCGCCAGCGGCTGCAGCCAGGCGGCGAGGTCGTGCGACGCGGCGTCCCAGTCGAGCAGCGGGCCCTCCGGGAGGTAGGCCAGGTAGCGCTTGAGCCGGGGCAGCTGCCGGTAGAGCACCAGCGCCGCGCCGCGCAGCTCGCCGTCGACGAGGAAGCCCACCGACTCCGGGCGCCACTCCGGCTTCACCGCCGCCCAGCCGGGCGTCTGGAGGAAGCTCGCGGCGCCGCCGGACGCGGTCAGGCGGTCGACGTGCGCACGGTGCTCCTCGGCACTGATCGTCCTGACCTCGACCACCCGTAGACCCTAGGACACGCCTCCGCGCGTCGCCTCACCGAGCAGCCGCTCCACGGTCTGCCACGAGGCGGCCCGGGGGTCGACGACGGTGAAGTGGTCGCCGTCGACCTCGACCAGCTCGGCCCGTGCTCCCGCGGCGGTGACCGCGGCGACGTAGGACTCGCTCTGCGAGAGCGGCACCACCTGGTCGGCGACGGCGTGCACCGCCCACACCGGACAGGCGGGCGGCAGCAGCGCGGGGTCGGCGTCGGCGTACGCGTCGGGGAGGGCCTCGGGGGTGCCCCCCACGAAGGCCTGCACCGGGTCGCCCGACCCCGGGGCCGTGTCGGCCGCCGTGAGGTCGAGGACGCCGGAGAGCGAGATCGCCCCGGTCAGGGGGACCCGGGGTGCCCCGCCCGGGAGGCCGTCGCGGCGGGCGGCCGCCCAGGCCGCGAGGTGCCCGCCGGCCGAGTGACCGAGCGCCACGACGGTGTCGGGCACGTCGAGCGCGGCGAGCGCGTCGAGCGCGGCGGCGACGTCCTCGAGCGTGGCCGGCACGCCGCCGCCGTCACCGGTGCGGCGGTACTCCAGGTTGGCCGTGACGTAGCCGCGCTCGGTGAGCAGCTCGGCGACCTCGTCGAGCTGGTCGAGCCCGTAGGCCGGCTGCCAGTAGCCGCCGTGGATCAGCGCCACGGTGGCGACCGGGCTGCCCGCGGGACGACGCAGGTCGAGCACCTGCGAGGGGTCCTCGCCGTACTCGAGCCGTCGGGTGCCGCGCGGTGCGGCCGGCACCTCGGCCCGCTCGCGGCCGCAGCCGGCCAGCAGCACGCCCGCGCCCCCCACCCCTCCCGCGAGCAGCGCCCGCCGCGAGAGCCGGGGGCGGCTCACACGCCGTGCTCGCGCAGCCACGCGAAGTCGGCCCGGTGCTCCTCGGGCCCGCCGGGGGTCTCGCAGACGACGGGGGCGCCGGCGTCGCGCACGATCGCGGCGAACTCGGCCTCGTCGAGGTGCCCGTGCCCGAAGTTGGCGTGCCGGTCGGCCCCGGAGTCGAAGGCGTCGCGGCTGTCGTTGGCGTGCACCAGGTCGATCCGGCCGGTGATCGACCGGACCTTCTCCACGGCGGTGGCCAGCTCGATGCCACCGGCCCAGGCGTGGCAGGTGTCGAGGCAGAAGCCGACCTGGTCGGCCCCCTCGGCCTGCTGGACGGCGTCCCAGACCCCGGCGATCCGGTCGAGGCGTCGGGCCATGGCGTTGTCGCCGCCCGCGGTGTTCTCGATCAGCAGCGGGATCTTCAGGTCGGTCGCCTCGATCGCCTTGCGCCAGTTGTCGAAGCCCTTCGCCGGGTCGTCGGCCTTGTTGACGTGGCCGCCGTGCACGATCAGCCCCTTGGCGCCGATCTCGGCCGCGGCGTCCACGTGCTGCTGCAGCAGCTTGCGGCTGGGGATGCGGATGCGGTTGTTGGTCGTGGCGACGTTGACGATGTAGGGCGCGTGCACGGAGAGGTCGACGCCGGCGGCCTCGGCGGCCTCGCGCAGCGCCGCCGCACCGCCCTCGTAGCGGATCTCGGGACCCTGGTAGCCCTGCGGGTCGCCGAGGAAGAACTGCACGAGCGTGGTGCCGCGCGCCTGGGCCTCCGCGACCGGGTCGGTCTGCTCGACGTGGGCTCCGATGGCGATCTGCGACATGGCGCCACCCTACGAGCGCTGGCCGACAGCGGCGTCCCGGCGGTAGTGTTTGAACATGTTCAAGATCAGGCCCGCGTGAGCGCCGAGGAGACCCGCCGTCGCATCGTCGACGCGGCCCTGCGGCTCTTCGAGACCCAGGGGTACGCCGGCACCACGATGCGGGCGGTGGCCGCGGAGGCCGGGGTGGCGCCCAGCCACGCCTACTACTTCTTCGCCGGCAAGGACCAGCTGGTCCAGGAGCTCTACGAGCGGATCCAGCGCGACCACCGGGCCCGGGCCGGTGACGCCCTCGCGGGGGGTGGCTCCCTCGCCGAGCGGCTGCTCGCGGTGGAGCGCGCCTACCTCGAGGTGGTCGAGCCGTACCACTCCTTCGGGCAGGCCTTCGTGAGCACGGCCCTGGTGCCCGGTGCCGCGGCGAGCCCCCTGAGCGAGGAGTCCGGGCCGGCCCGCGAGCTCTCGCGCGCGATCTACGCCGAGGTGGTCGACGGGGCCGAGCCGCGCGTGCCCCGCCGGCTCGCGGCGGTGCTGCCCGACCTGCTCTGGCTCTCCCACCTGCTGCTCACGCTGCACTGGGTCGTCGACGAGACGCCCGGCCAGCGGCGCACCCACCTGCTCGTCGAGCGCTCGGTCGCGATGCTGGCCCAGGCCGTGCGGGTCTCGCGGCTGCCCGGTGCGGCCGGCCTGGTCGACAAGGTGGCCGGCGTGCTCGACGTGGTGGTGCCGGGGCGGTGAGCGCGGTGACGCTCGACACCCTCTCCCGGGCCTACCTCGACAGCGCGGTCGCCTCGCTCGTCACCGGGGGCGTCCTGGGCCTGCTGGCCGCACTGCCGCTGGTCGCCGTCACGGGTCCCCTCGGAGCCGTGGTGGGCCTGGTCGTCGGCGTCTCCTGCGGTCCGGTCCTCGCGCTGGCGCCCCACCTGGCCGCGCACCTGCTGGCCCACCTGCTCGCCGGGCCCGCCGAGACGGTGCGGGCGCTCGCGGCGGGCCTGCTGGTCGCGGCGGTCGTCGCGCTGCTGCTGCTCACCACCGGCGCCGAGCCGTGGCCGTCGCGGGAGGTCGCGGTGGTCGCGGCCGGGTGCGCCGGGGTGCTCGGCCGACTGGTGGCCCGGCTCGTGGTCCCGCCCGACGATTTCCACCGCGGGGGACGACCGGGGTAGCCTGGCTCGTCGCGTCCCCGACGGGGGCGCAGTCACGTACCAGCCCTCCTGCCACGGACACGCCGTGGCCGCTTCCAGTCCGAAGGAGGTGACGCACTCCCGTGCGTACCTACGAACTGATGGTCATCCTCGACCCCAACCTCGAGGAGAGGACCGTCCAGCCCTCGCTCGACACCTACCTCAACGTCGTGCGCAACGACGGCGGCAGCGTCGACAACGTCGACGTCTGGGGTCGTCGTCGCCTCGCCTACGAGATCGACAAGTTCGCCGAGGGCATCTACGCCGTCGTCTCGCTGCAGGCCGAGCCGGCCACGGTCAAGGAGCTCGACCGCCAGCTCGGGCTCAACGAGTCGGTGCTGCGCACCAAGGTCCTCCGCCCCGACGCGCACTGAGCCCGGTCCGGGCCCGTCGCCGGGTCCGTCCACAGGTCCGCTGAGGGCCACTGACACCGTCGGTGGCGTGACCTAGCCTCAGGGCCGAGTCCGAGCACCCGCCCCGTACGTCGTTCCCAGGAGTCACCCACATGGCAGGCGAGACAGTCATCACCGTCGTCGGCAACCTCGTCGACGACCCCGAGCTCCGGTTCACCCCCTCGGGTGCCGCCGTGGCCAACTTCCGCGTCGCCTCGACGCCGCGCACCTTCGACCGGCAGACCAACGAGTGGAAGGACGGCGAGGCGCTGTTCCTCTCCTGCTCGGTCTGGCGGCAGGCCGCGGAGAACGTCGCGGAGTCGCTGACCAAGGGCATGCGCGTGGTGGTGCAGGGCCGGCTCAAGCAGCGGTCCTACGAGGACCGGGAGGGCCCGCGCCGCACCGTCGTCGAGCTCGAGGTCGAGGAGGTCGGCCCCTCGCTGAAGTACGCCACCGCCAAGGTCGCCCGCGTGCAGCGCGGCGGCGGGGGCGGCGGCTACGGCAGCAGCCAGGCCGCCGACGACCCGTGGGCCAGCAACCCCCAGCAGGGCGGGCAGTCCGCTCCCCAGGGCGGCGGCCAGTCCGCTCCCCAGGGCGGCGGTCAGCAGGGCGGCTGGGGCGGCCAGCAGGGCGGCGGCAACCAGGGCGGCCAGCAGGCCGACCCCTGGGCCGGCGGCTCCGACGAGCCCCCCTTCTGACCCACCCGCAGCCGGGTCCGAGCCCGGCCGCGACCCACCACCCATCACCCAACCCATTCCG
>JBQGFI010000353.1:0-6718 GCA_052040065.1 Marmoricola sp. | reverse complement strand
GGATGAGGGCAACAGCCGTCGCGTGGTCCATCGTGCTGTCAACGACGCACAGCGCTGCGAGGGCCTCTCGCGCCGACGGTGTCGCGCGTAGCACGCTCCACTCCACGACGGATGTCAAGGATCGGTGACGATGGGCTCGATCAGACGCGAGGTCGACCAGCTCGATCTCGTGGCTGCGCAGCTGGCGCACCAGCTCGCCCGGCGCACAGACGCGTAGTGCCACGGCCATAAGCTCGATCACGAGCGGCACTCCGGCCGACCATCGGACCAGTGCGAGCACGTCGTCGGAGTTGCGCGTGGTGACGTGTCGCAAGTCCGCACGATCGAGCAACAGCTGGCCCGCCGCGCCCTCTACGGTTGCCTCCAGCCCCGAGATGCGAAGGGCTCGCTCGGCCACCAGGCCAAGGGCAGTCCGACTAGTCACCAGAACCGAGATCCCTTCGACAGCCAGGAGGCGTCGCACGAGCGAGTCTGCTGTGTGATCCAGTTGCTCCATGTTGTCGAGCAAGACCAGGGCAGCAGTGTCTTGGAGGGCGGCCGTCACCTCATCGCGTGTCGACCGCAAAGCCGCAGCGACGGCCGCCCAGGCGGAGTGCTCGTCGATGGCGACGGTTAGGTCGACGAAGGCGACAGGGTGGCCGGTCGCTCGACGATGTCGACGAGCGGCCTCGACAGCGAGCCTTGTCTTGCCGACTCCCCCTGGGCCTACCAGCGTCACGAGTCGATGGCCCTCCTCGATCAGTTCGGCAAGCTGCGCCAGCTCTGAGTCCCTTCCGACGACAGGTTGCTCTGGCATTGGCGGCTGCCGCCAAGCTCGAGCGGGTCGTGGCTCCGCGGACTCAGCTGGAGGCGAGGGACTCGGAGGGGC
This sequence comes from Marmoricola sp., assembly GCA_052040065.1. Taxonomy (GTDB): domain Bacteria; phylum Actinomycetota; class Actinomycetes; order Propionibacteriales; family Nocardioidaceae; genus Marmoricola. Next base: position 5,850 of record JBQGFI010000353.1, on the reverse strand, counting down.
GAGCAACGTGGCGAACACCCGCTGGAGGGCGGGCGAGGGGTCCACGCCGAGTTCGTCTGCGAGGGTCTGGCGGATGTGCTCGTAGACGTGTAATCCCTCGGCGTACCGGCCGAGCTCTCGAAGAGCGACGAGATGGGCCATGGCGATGTCCTCGTCGAGCGGGTCGTCGATGAGCAGCGGTCCCGTCTCGACGACCGCCTCCGCGGCCCTGCCGAGGGCGAGGAGCGATTGGGCACGCAGCACGCACGCAGTCCTGCGCAACTGCTCTGCGTGACGGCGCACTGTGTCGGCGAAAGGCGATCTAATCCCTTGCAAGGCTTCGCCCAGGAACATGTCGAGTGCGCAGGTCGACGCCTCCAGCGCATCGCCCGGCCGCTCGTCGTACAGGGCCGAGTGCGCCTCCTTGACGCAGGTCTCGACCACGACCACGTCGACACGGACCCCTTCCGTGAGCAACCGGTAGCCCGCCGACTCCGTGAGGATCGCGCTGCGGCCAACGATGGTCCGCAGGCGGGAGACCGCAACCTGGAGGGCGTTGCGGGCAGACTCCGGTGGGCGCTCCCAGACCTGCGTCAGGAGGTGGTCGACACTCAGCGCGCGCCCCCGCGCGAGGGCGAGGGAGGCCAGCACGGCGGCCGGAACCTGCGCCGTCAGCGGGGTCAGATCCCCGCCTTCAGCGCTGAGCGCCACGGGCCCCAGCAACCTGACGAACACGCCCTGCACCTCCCGCGGAGGAGACTACTGACAGCGATAAGCGTTCGGTAAGCGCTGGTCAAGCGGCCTCGCGCAGCATCTCTGGTGTCACCGAAGCCACTCACGCAGGAGCCCCCGATGATCCGCACTCTCGCTCGCCTCGCCGCACTTCCGATCGTCGCCATCGTGTCGTTGGGAGGACTGCTGCTGGCGGCGGCGCCCGCACACGCCGCGTGGGAGCTTCCCGAAAATCCGAGTCCTGGTGCCAACCACGTCATGATCGACTGTCTCGACGGCCGGATCGTGATCTCGCCCTTCATGGCCGTCGACCGCGGCTACCTCGGTGGGCAGTACATGGTCTACCGCTACCACCTGAAGAACTCCTACGGATACGCGGGAACCTCAGGTTGGTCGGGCTCCAAGCTGATGCCCCTGACGGCGGTGGGCCGCACCGGCACTCGCATCGACTACGGTCTGGCTGCGCACTCTCAGGCCGATGTCGGAGCGACTCGCGGGGCGAACTGGGAGGTCTATGTCCAGGTCGGGCGCTGGGTCCCCGGTCAGGGCTACCGATACTCGGGCTGGCTCAAGCCCAATCTCGTGACGACCTACACGCAGGGTCGTCTTTACGTCGCCCCGTGGGCGACCTGCCGAACCTGACGCCGACCCGTCCCGTCTGTACGCCGACCCGGCGCATCTGCGCACATGCGCGCCGGGTCGGCGTACACATGCGCTGGGTTGAGACTGGCAGTGTCGCCTGCGTCACACAGCACCGTGTTTGACGGTGAGAACCATTCTCAATACGGTGCAGCCTCCAGGACGACGAGGAGGCACCAGGTGGGTCAGGCAGGACGGCGGGGCAGGCGCGCGGGCGCGGTGGCGGCGACGGCGGTGATGCTGCTGGCGACGGCCGCGTGCGGCCTCGGGGAGCGGCGCGAGGCCGCCGGGGGTGGCGGCGACACGCTGCGGGTGGTGAGCCCGATGGAGGTGCACGACCTCGCTCCGGCCACGAGCGACGCGCTCTTCACCCGGCTGGAGGTGACCGAGACGCTGGTGACCAGCGACCTGGAGGGCGAGCTGGCACCAGGACTCGCGGAGTCGTGGGGGACGCCGGACGAGGGGCGCACCTGGGAGTTCGTGCTGCCCGAGGGCGCGACCTTCCACGACGGCACGCCGGTCACCGGCGAGGCGGTGGCCGCGTCTCTGCGCCGGGCGGCCGAGGAGGCGGCGAGCCCCCTGGCGGACACCCCGCTGGAGGAGGTCACGGCCGAGGGCCGCGGCGTCACCGTGCGGATGGCGTCGCCGTCGCTCACGCTGCCGGCGGTGCTCACGCACTACAGCACCTCGGTCCTCGCTCCGGCGTCGTACGACGCGTCGGGCACCGTCACCGAGGTGATCGGCACCGGTCCCTACCGGATCGACGCGATCGAGCTGCCCGCCAGCGTCACCACCACGGCGTACGACGGGTGGCGCGGGGAGCAGCCGGAGGTGGAGCGGGTCAGCTTCCAGGCCGTGAGCCGCCCCGAGACCCGGGCGCTGATGGCCGTGGGCGACCAGGCCGACGTGGCCTTCGGTCTCGAGCCCGCCGGTCGGCAGCGCGTCGACGGCGCCGACGGCGCGACCATGGAGTCCAGCCTGCAGCCTCGCACCATCTTGATGAAGGTCAACGCCGAGCACCCGGTCCTCTCCGACGTGCGGGTGCGGCAGGCGCTGAGCCTGGGCCTGGACCGCGAGTCGATGGCCGAGGCCGTGCTCCGGGAGGGCGAGCTCGCCGCCACCCAGCTGCTGCCGCCCTCGCTCACCCAGTGGAACGACCCCGGCCTCGAGCCGCTGGAGCACGACGTGGCGGCCGCGCGGGCCCTGCTGGAGGAGGCGGGCTGGCGCGCGGGGGCCGACGGGATGATGCGGCGCGACGGCGAGCCGCTGCGCCTCACCCTGACGACCTACCCCGACCGGGCCGAGCTCCCGGCGCTCGCCACGACGATCCAGGCGGGGCTGCGCGAGATCGGTGTCGACCTGCGCGTCGACGTCACCAACTCCAGCGAGATCTCCAGCCGTCACGCCGACGACTCGCTCGAGCTGGGTCTGCTGGCGCGGCACTTCGCGCTCGTCTCCGACCCGCTGGTGACGGTCGCCGACACCTTCGCCCCCGACGGTGCCGACTTCGGCGCGATGAACTGGCGCGACGAGGAGGTCGGGGCCGCGCTCGAGGGGTTGCTCGCCGGGGCCTCGGACGAGCGGGCCGAGGAGCTGCGCTCGGTCGTCACGACGACCGCCCAGGAGCAGCTGCCGCTGATCCCGGTCGCGTGGTACCGGATGAACGCCGCGGTCTCCGAGCGCGTCGACGGCTTCGTGATCGACCCGCTGGAGTCGTCGTGGCGCCTCTCGGAGGTCTCGTGGGCACGCTGACCGCCCCCGGAGGCGCACCGACACGGACGACGACCCCGCGGCGGGCCGACTCCGTGCCCTCGATCCTGCTCCGTCGGGGGCTGCAGGCGCTCGGGGTCGCGCTGCTGGTCTCGACGCTCTGCTTCGTCGTCGTGCGCCGCCTCCCCGGCGACGCGGCGTACCGCATCGCGGCCGGACGCTACGGCTACGACCTGGTCGACGCGGAGTCGGCCGACGCCGTGCGTGCCGAGCTCGGCCTCGACCGCCCCTGGTGGTCGCAGCTTGGCAGCTGGCTCGCCGAGCTCGTGCAGCTCGACCTCGGCACCTCGCTGGTGACCTCGCGCCCGGTGCTCGAGGAGGTCTCCTACTACCTCGCCGGCACGCTGCAGCTCACGCTCGCCGCGCTGCTCGTGGCCGTGCTCGTCGGCGGCGTCGTCGGGACCCTCGCCGCCGCGCGCCCCGGTGGGGTGCTCGACCGGCTGGCCACGGCCTGGGTGGCCAGCGTGCGGGCGCTGCCGCCCTTCCTGCTCGGCCTGCTGCTCGTCCTGGTGGTCTCGGTCAGCCTGGGTCTGGTGCCGGCCGCGGGCCACGGCAGCGCCAGCACCCTGGCGCTGCCCGCGCTGACCCTGGGGCTGGGGCTCTCCGGGCTGGTCGCCCGGGTCACCCGTGACGCGATCGTCGAGGTCCGGGCCTCGGAGCACGTGCGCTTCGCCCGCACCAAGGGACTCCCGGAGCGGCTGGTGCTGGCGCGCCACGTGGTGCGCAACGCCGCCGTCGTCCTGGTGCCGTACCTCGGGGTGCAGGTGCTGGTCCTCGTCGAGGGGGTGGTCGTCGTGGAGAGCCTCTTCGGCTGGCAGGGCCTGGGCCACGCGCTGGTGCACGCCGTCTTCTGGCGCGACGTGCCCGTGCTGCAGGCCACCGCGCTGCTGCTGGCGCTGCTCATCGTCGCGGTCAACACCGGCGTCGACCTCGTGGTGCGCTGGCTGGACCCGCGTCCCCGCGGTCGGCAGGGGGTGGCGGCATGAGCGCCCTCACCCAGGAGCAGGTGCCCGAGGGGCTCGGCGCGCCGGCGGCTCGCCGACGCTCCCGCGGACGGCTGCTGAGCGCCACCCTGCTCGGCCTGCTCGCGACCTTCGCGCTGGTCGGTCCGCTGGTGCTCGGCGACCCCACCGCGCAGGACCTCGACCGCTACCTGCAGCCGCCCTCGTGGGCGGAGCCGCTGGGGCGCGACGACTACGGCCGCAGCGTGCTCGCGCGGGTCGCCCACGCCACCCGGCTCTCGCTCGTCCTGGCCGCGGTGTGCGTCGCGACCGCCCTGGTGGCCGGCACCGCCCTCGGCGTGCTCGCCGCCTGGCGCGGGGGCTGGGTCGACGCCGTGCTGCGGGCGGTGTCGGAGACCTTCGTCGCGGTGCCGGCCCTGCTGGTCGTGCTGCTCGTGGCGGCCACGGCCGCCGACGGCAGCGTGGTGGCCCTCTACGTCGGCCTGGCGCTGGCGCAGTGGGTGGAGTACTTCCGCGTGGTGCGCTCCCGCTGCGAGCGGGTGCTCGGATCCGCCGCGGTCGAGGCGGCGGGGCTGCTGCGGCTGGGCCCGTGGCACGTCGTGCGCCGCCACCTGTGGCCCGACGTGCGACCGCTGCTGACGACGCTCGCCTCGCTCGGCATGGTCACCTCGATCCTCGCGATGTCGACGCTCGGCTTCGTCAAGGTCGGGCTGCAGCCGCCGCGCGCCGAGCTCGGCCTGATGATCACCGAGTCCTTCCCCTACTACGACGTGGCCCCGTGGATGGCGCTCGCCCCGGTGGCGGTGCTCTTCCTGCTCACCGTGGGCTTCCTCGGGCTGCGTCGCCCGGAGGTGCCCGCATGACCACCACCCACCCGACGCAGGCCGCCACCCGCAGCCCCGACCTGGTCGTCGGTCACGTCCGGGTGCGTCACGCCGGCCGTGCGCTCGTCGACGTGACCGACGTGCGCCTGGAGCCGGGGCGCGCCCTGACGGTCGTGGGCGAGAGCGGCTCGGGCAAGGCGCGGCTCGCCCACGCGGTGGTCGGGACGCTGGCTCCCGAGCTGGAGGCCGAGGGCCGGATGACGCTGGGCGACGCGACGTACGACCTGGCCGACCGGCGGTCGCGCCGACGGCTCTGGGGGCGGCAGCTCGCGCTGCTCCCGCAGGAGCCCGCGCTGGCGCTCGACCCGACCATGCGGGTGCGCCACCAGGTGGCCGAGGGCGTGCCGGGCTTCGGCCGTCGCACCCGCCGGGCCGCGCTCGCCACCGCGCAGCAGTCGCTGGCCGGGCTCGGCCTCGGCGGGGAGGGGGCGGCGTACCCCCACACGCTGTCGGGGGGCAGGGCGCAGCGGGTGGCGTACGCCGCCGCGACCATCGGCGGGGCGCCCGTGCTCGTCGTCGACGAGCCCTCCAAGGGGCTCGACGCCGCCGCGATCGACCGGCTCGCCGAGCTGCTGCTCGCCCACCTCGAGCGCGGCGGGCTGCTGCTCACGATCACCCACGACCTGCGGCTGGCGCGGCGGCTGGGTGGCGAGGTGATGGTGATGCGCGACGCGGAGGTCGTCGAGCGTGGACCGGTCGACGACGTGCTCGACCGGCCGGCACACGAGTACATCCGCCGTCTCGTGGCCGCCGAGCCCGCCCGCTGGCGCCACCCGTGGCTGGCGGACACGACGGCGTACGCCGAGGGCCCCGAGCTGGTGGCCGCCGACGGCGTGACGAAGCGCTACGGCGCGCAGGTCGTGCTGCACGAGGTCGACCTGCGG
>JBQGFI010000352.1:0-3560 GCA_052040065.1 Marmoricola sp. | reverse complement strand
CCCACCACCGAGCAGCTCCTGACTGAGCAGCCCGCGACCGAGCAGCCCACCACGGAGCAGCCCACCACGGAGCAGCCCATGACGGACCTGCCCACCGCGGAGCAGCCCGCGACGGACCAGTCCGCGACGGACCAGCCGGTCGACGCCCCCGTCGACAGCCCCGTCGACAGCCGCGTCGAGACCCCCGTCGAGACCCCCGTCGCCGCGGCACCCACGGCGGTGCCGGCCGAGGCCCGCACGTCGGGCGCGCTGGCGGACCCGGCGCCGGTCACCGGCCTCGGCGCGACCGCGGCCCCCGCGGCTCCCGCCACCCCGGCTGCGGCTCCGCCCGCCGACGCCGCTCCCGCCCGCGCCGTCGCGGCCCAGGTCGTCCCGGAGGTCGCCCGGCTCGCCACCCGCGGCGACGGCACCCACCGGATCACCCTCGAGCTCAACCCCCGGGCGCTCGGCGAGGTGCGCGTGGTGATGACCGTCCGTGACGGCGCCGTCCAGGTCCGCCTCGCCGCCGGCGAGCGCACCCGCGACCTGCTGACGCACGCCGCCGGCGACCTCGTCCGCGCCCTCGAGCGGGCCGGCTTCGAGGAGCACCGCATCGTCCTCGCGACCAGCGGCGATGCCGCGGCCGCCTCCGTCGTCCGCGAGCGCGGCCACGACGACCGCACGCCCCACGAGGGCTTCCACGACCAGCTCCAGCAGCACCGACGAGGAGGAGACGCCCAGCAGCACGAGCACGACCACCACTCAGGGAAGGGTGTTGGTTCCAGTTCCACCGCCATGGAAGGCAGTCCCATCCGCAGCACCGTCGCCGCAGCGACCGTGCCCAGCTCCCCGCTCGAGGCTCACGGCGTCCGCCGTGCTCTCGACGTGAGGATGTGAGGAGGAGCCATGTCAGTCTCGGCCACCGAGGCGATGGGCACGGCCGGCATGTTCGGCCCCACCGCCACCGGCACCACGACTGGAGCCACCACGACCACGAGCTCGTCCGCTGACAAGGACATGTTCCTGCAGCTGCTCGTGGCGCAGATGAAGTACCAGGACCCGATGAACCCCACCGACTCCAGCCAGTTCCTGGCCCAGTCGGCCCAGTTCACCGCCCTGGAGAAGATGCAGACGGTCGCCGACCAGACCGCCCAGCTGGTCACCACCCAGATGGCCTTCGGCGCCAGCAGCCTCGTCGGCCGCACCGTCAGCTGGACGAACGCCGACGGGACCACCGCCAGCGGTGCCGTCAGCGGCGTCAACTTCGGAACCAACGGACCCGTGCTCGCCGTCGGCGGGCAGGAGGTGCCGCTCGGACAGGTGACCTCGGTCGCCCAGACGGCCTCCGCGGCCGCCTCCGACGGCTCCACCGCCGCGTCCGCCTGACCACACCCACCCCAGCACCACCCCTTCCCGAGAGGAACCACCATGCTTCGCTCGCTCTTCGCCGGCATCAGCGGTCTGCGCGTCAACCAGGTCGCGCTCGACGTCACCGGCAACAACATCGCCAACGCCAACACCGTCGGCTACAAGTCCAGCAGCACCGTCTTCCAGGACACGCTGAGCCAGATGCTCACCGCCGCCTCGGGCGAGAACGCCGCCCGCGGCGGCACCAACCCGGTGCAGGTCGGCCTCGGCGTCTCCGTCGCCGGCACCGCGCTCAACCTCAACCAGGGCGGCACCCAGACCACCGGGCGCACCACCGACCTGCTGATCCAGGGCGACGGCATGTTCGTGGTGAAGAAGAACGGCGAGAACCTCTACACCCGCGCCGGCTCCTTCACCTTCGACGAGGGCGGCACGCTGACCACCCCGACCGGCTCGCGGGTGCAGGGCTACGCCCTCGACGCCAACAGCGACCCGACCGGCGGCCTGATCGACATCACGCTCGACACCGCCAACGCCACCCCGCCCGTGCCCAACGGCGTCGCCATGACGTCGTTCACGATCGGCAGCGACGGCAAGCTGCGCGGCGTCTTCAACGACAACGTGCAGCGCGACCTGGCGCAGGTCGCGCTGGCCACCTTCAACAACCCGATGGGCCTGGAGAAGGTCGGCGAGACGAGCTTCCGCGAGTCCGCCAACTCCGGCAACCCGCAGCTGGGCATCCCCGGCGAGGGCATGCGCGGCGACATCGTGGGCGGCGCGGTCGAGATGTCCAACGTCGACCTGGCGGCCGAGTTCACCAACCTGATCCTCGCCCAGCGCGGCTTCCAGGCCAGCTCGCGCGTGATCACCACCTCGGACCAGGTGCTCGAGGAGCTCGTCAACATCAAGCGCTGACGCCGGCGCAGGCGCACAGGCAGGCGCACAGGCAGGCGCCCAGGCAGGCGCACAGGGGGTCGACGTCCGTCGGCCCCCTGTCGTCGTCCGCCGACCCGGCGCGTGTGCGCACACGTGCGCCGGGTCGGCGTACCGATGGGACGGGTCGGCGAATTTCGGGGGCCGGTCCACCTCAGGTCGTGACCGGAACGGCCGATGAGTCACCTGAAGGCCACGGAAGGCCGGAGCAGCAACCACTAGGAGGGTGGAGCAGCATGATCATGCTCACGAGGATCTCGGGACAGCAGTTCGTCTTGAACGCTGACCTGATCGAGCGGGTGGACGTCACCCCTGACACCGTCGTGACCCTCGTCGACGGCAAGAAGTACGTCGTGTGCGAGAGCGCCGCCCAGATCATCTCCGAGGTCCGCGTCTTCCGCGGCGAGGTGATCGCGCTGAGCCAGCGCATCTCGGTCGAGCACCTGCTCCCGAGCCACGAGGACGAGCACGACGACGACCGGTCGTCGGTCGTCCCGCTCCACAGCACCACGCGTCCGGCGGGGGTGCTCTGATGGACCCGGCACCCGCGATCGGCATCGGCCTGGGCTTCGTCGTCATCGGTGGCGCGAACATGCTCGAGGGCGGCAACCCGATGCACATGTTCCTGCTGCCGCCGCTGCTGCTGGTCTTCGGCGCCACGATCATGGTGACCATCGCCGGCGGCACCATGGCCGACGCCAAGGGCGCGGCCCTCTCGCTCAAGCACGCCCTCACCTCCGGCGCGGCCAGCGCCGACGACCTCGTGCCTGAGGTCGTCCAGCTCGCCGACCGCGCCCGCCGCGAGGGGCTGCTGTCGCTGGAGGAGAGCGTGCGCTCGCTCGACGACGAGTTCCTGCGCCGCGGCGTCACCATGGCGATCGACGGCACCGACCCCGAGGAGCTCCGCGAGATCCTGGAGTCGGAGGTGCACGCGAAGCGCAAGGCCGACAAGCACGCCGCGAAGTTCTGGAGCGACGCCGGCGCCTACGCGCCGACCATCGGCATCGTCGGCACCGTCATGGGTCTCGTGCCCGTGCTCGAGAACCTCGCGGCGCCCGAGGAGCTCGGCCACCTGATCGCTGCGGCGTTCCTCGCGACCTTCTGGGGCGTGTGCTCGGCCAACGTGATCTTCCTGCCCATCGGCAACCGCCTCAAGCGGCTCAGCGAGCTCGAGCTCGCCCGCAAGGAGGTGGCGCTCGAGGGCATCGCCGCCCTCCAGGCCGGCTCCAACTACCGGGGGGTCGCGCAGCAGCTGCGCTCGATGCTGCCCGGTGGCGCCC
>JBQGFI010000351.1:0-5110 GCA_052040065.1 Marmoricola sp. | reverse complement strand
CCGGTGAGCGAGCAGCCCCTCAGCCCCGCCGAGCGGGCGAGCCGGCGCCGTCGCCTGGCCGAGGTCTTCGGCCAGGTGCTCCCCGAGCAGACCCGCGACGACGCCGACGACCCGACCCTCGACGATCGCAGCGGCGAGGAGCGGCTGCGGCGGGAGGTCCCGCCCCACCACGGTTCCTGAGGAGCCCGAGGGACGAGGGCGTCTCGAAGGACGGTTCCTGAGGAGCCCGAGGGACGAGGGCGTCTCGAAGGACGGGGCCTGACGGCCCCCGCCCTCAGAGCGAGCTGGTGCCCTCGGGCGGGTTGGCGACGCCCGTCGTGCCGGTGTTCTGCGCGGCCAGCAGGTCGCGGATCTCCTCCAGCAGCGCCACGTCCGCGGGGGTGCCGGCCGGCTCGGCCGGGAAGTACTTCTCCTTGGCGCGCGTGTAGGGCGTCACCACGAAGAAGTAGACGATCGCGGCGAGCAGCACGAAGGAGATCGTCGCGTTGAGGAACGCCCCGAAGGTGTTCTCCGCGTTGGTGAAGTACTTCGTCGCCGTGTCGGGCATCTGCGCGGTCAACCAGGTGGTGAAGGTCGTGACGACCGCGCCGAACGCCGTGCCGATGATGACGGCGACGGCGAGGTCGATGAGGTTGCCGCGCAGCAGGAAGTTCTTGAAGCCGGACATGCGGGTGCTCCTGGGGCCTGGTCGGTGGTGTGGGTCGTGCCTCGACCCGGGGGAGACGCTAGTCGCTCCAGACGGGGATGAGAACGCTCGTGGCGGTGGCGGACGCCACGTCGGAGGCCGCCGCGTCCGGCACGGCGAGCACCACCAGCCGCCCGGGCGAGCCGGGCCCCGCCGACGTCTCGCCCGCCTCCGGCACGGCGACGACGGCGACGTCGGTGACCAGCACCCGCGGCTCGCCGCCCCGGCCGTCGGCGGGGGCGGCCACCACGTCGACCCGGTCGCCGGGCCGCAGCAGGTCGACGACCTCCGCGTCGGCGAAGCGCACCGGCACTGCCGTGCTCCCGGGGTACGCCGCCGAGAGCCCCGGCCCGACGACGCGCAGGTCGGTGAGCAGCTCACCCTCGGTGACCGGGGCCGCCAGGGGGCGCCCGACGACGACCTCGGGGTCGCGCACCGCGCCCTGCGGCACCAGGTCGGGCGGCACCCGCACCGGGTGCACCGACGTGCCGGTGAGCAGCGCGCCGCCCGGCAGCGAGCGGGCGGCCGCCCAGACGGTGACCGTCGGCTCCGCGACCGGCGAGGTGGCCTGCAGCGCGAGCAGCGCGGCACCGGCCGCCGCGAGCGCCGCCAGCGGACGACGGTGCAGCAGCACGCGCCGGCGCAGGCGGCGTACGGCGTGGGTCAGCGGGGCGAGCGGGGCAGGGCGGGAGCCGGGCATGCCGGCGAACCTAGGCGCCGGCGCGGGCTCCCGCTGGCGTCGTCCACAGGCCCCTCCCGGGGCCCGCGCTCAGGCCGACTTGGGGGTGCTGGAGCCGGTGCTGCTGCCGGAGTCCTTGGAGGGGGCGGCGGGCTTGCTCTCGGCGGGCTTCGCGGCGGCCGGCGACTTCTCGCCCCCGGACTTCTCCGTGGAGCCCGTCGAGCCGGTGTCGGCGGCGGTGTCCTTGCCGCGGCTGTCGGTCCGGTAGAAGCCGGAGCCCTTGAAGACCACGCCGACCGCGCCGAAGACCTTGCGCAGCCGTCCGCCGCACTCGGGGCACTCGGTCAGGGAGTCGTCGGTGAACGCCTGCACGACCTCCAGGAAGTGGCCGCACTCGGTGCAGGAGTACTGGTAGGTAGGCACGGCGGGATGCTACGGCACAATGCCTCGCGTGAGCGTGGCGAGCGGGTGGGACAGGTTCCGCGGCTGGCCCGGGTGGGCCCGCGCGAGCGTCTACCTCGCCGCCGGCCTCGTGCTGCTGCTGGTGGTCGGCGTCCTGGCCGGCGTGGTCCTGGTGCGGCGCCCGCTGCCGCAGACCTCGGGCACGCTCTCCGTGCCGGGGCTGGGCGCCGACGTCGAGGTCTTCCGCGACGCCCGCGGCGTGCCGCAGGTCTACGCCGACGACGCCGCCGACCTCTTCTTCGCCCAGGGCTACGTGCAGGCGCAGGACCGCTTCTTCGAGATGGACGTGCGTCGCCACATCACCGCCGGGCGCCTGGCCGAGCTGCTGGGGGAGCCCGCGGTCGAGACCGACCTCGTGGTGCGCACCATGGGCTGGCGGCGGGTGGCCGAGCAGGAGCTCGACCTGCTCTCGCCGCAGTCGGTCTCCTACCTGGAGTCCTACAGCGCCGGCGTCAACGCCTGGCTCGAGGAGCGCGACCTGACCGAGCTGGGTGTGGAATACACGCTGCTCGCCCTCGGTGGCCTCGGCTACCAGCCCGAGCAGTGGACGCCCGTCGACTCCCTGGCCTGGCTCAAGGCGATGGCGTGGGACCTGCGCGGCAACATGCAGGACGAGGTCGAGCGCACCCGGCTGGCGGTACGCCGCACGCCCGAGCAGGTCGACCAGCTCTACCCCCGCTACCCCTACCAGCGGCACGCGCCGATCCTCCCCGGCGCCGCCGGCGCCCCCGCGGTGGCCGGGCGGGCCGCCCCGGGCGGCGACGGGGGAGCGTCGTACGGGCAGGAGGAGCAGGAGGCCGTCGAGCGCGCCGCGGCCGCCGCCGACGTCGTGCCCGACCTGCTGGGCAGCGGCGACGGCATCGGCTCCAACAGCTGGGTGGTCTCGGGTGAGCACACCGTGTCGGGCGAGCCGATGCTCGCCAACGACCCGCACCTGGGCGTCTCGCAGCCCGGCATCTGGTACCAGATGGGGCTGCACTGCCGCTCCGTCACCGAGGACTGCCCCTTCGACGTCTCCGGCTTCACCTTCGCCGGGGTCCCCGGGGTGGTGATCGGCCACAACCGCGACATCGCGTGGGGGCTGACCAACCTCGACCCCGACGTCACCGACCTCTACCTCGAGCAGGTCGAGGGGCGCACCTACCTCTACGACGGCGAGCGCCTGCCCCTGGAGGAGCGCGACGAGGAGATCCGGGTCGCCGGCGGCGAGACGCGCACGATCTCGGTGCGCTCCACGCGGCACGGTCCGCTGCTCTCCGACGTCTCCTCCGAGCTCTCCAGCGTCGGGGCCAACGCCGGGGTGGCGCCCGACGCCCCCGAGCGCGGCAACGGCTACGCCGTGGCGCTCGCCTGGACCGCGCTGGAGCCCCGGCCCACGATCGAGGCGCTCTTCGGCTTCAACCGCGCGACCGGCTGGGAGGACTTCCGCGAGGCCGCGCGCAGCTTCGCCGTCCCCAGCCAGAACCTCGTGTACGCCGACACCGAGGGCAACATCGGCTACCAGGCGCCCGGCGCGATCCCCGTGCGCCAGGGCGGGCGCGACGGCCGCTACCCCGCGGCCGGCTGGGACCCGGCCAACGACTGGGCCCGGCGCACCGTGCCCTTCGAGCAGCTGCCGAGCGTGCTCAACCCCGCCGAGGGCTTCGTGGTCACCGCCAACCAGGCGGTCACGGGGCCCGACTACCCCTACCTGCTGACGGCCGACCCGGACCTCGGCTACCGCAGCCAGCGGATCCGGGAGCTGCTCACCGAGCGCATCGCCGGCGGCGCGCGCCTCGACCTCGCCGACATGGAGGAGATCCAGGCCGACACCCGCAACCCCGCGGCCGCCGTGCTCGTGCCGTACCTGCTGCGCCAGCTGATGACCTCGGAGTACTACGCCGACGGGCAGCGGCTGCTGGTCGACTGGGACGGCACGCAGCCCGCGGACTCCGCGGCGGCGGCGTACTTCAACGCGGTCTGGCGCAACCTGCTGGAGCTGACCTTCCACGACGAGATGGCCGAGGAGCTGTGGCCCGACGGCGGTGCCCGGTGGGTGGCGGTGGTCGACAACCTGCTGCGCGAGCCCGACAGCCCGTGGTGGGACGACGCCAGGACCGAGGGCGTCATCGAGGACCGTGACGCGATCCTCACCTCGGCGCTGCAGCAGGCGCGCGACGACCTCACCCGGACGCTCGGCGTCAGCCCGCGGACCTGGTCGTGGGGGCGGCTGCACCAGCTGCGGCTCGAGCACGCCACGGTCGGGCAGAGCGACCTCGCGCCGGTGCGGGCGCTGCTCAACCGCGGTCCCTTCCCCGTGGGCGGCGGGTCCGCCGCCGTCGACGCCACCGCCTGGTACGCCCCGGAGGGCTACACCGTCGACTCCGCGCCGTCGATGCGGATGGTGGTCGACCTCGACGACCTCGACCGCTCCCGGTGGGTCAACCTCACCGGTGCCTCCGGCCACCCGGCCTCGCCGCACTACCGCGACCAGGTCGAGACCTGGGCCGCCGGCCGGAGCCACCCCTGGCCCTTCGGCCCGGACGCCGTCCGCGCGGCCACGCAGGAGAGGCTGCTCCTCCGCCCCGCCGACTGACTCGCCGGGTCGGCGTCAGAAGCGGTGGAGTCCCTCGGGGGTGGCGGCCGCGAGCACGGGCCGGTCGTGCGGCTCGTGGGGCACGGTGTCGCGCAGCTCGCCCGGGTGCAGCAGCACGCAGGTGAGGGTCCCGGCGGGCACGCGGGCCAGCGCGCGGTCGTAGCAGCCACCGCCCTGTCCCAGCCGGCTGCCGTCGGAGCCCACGGCGAGACCGGGCAGCAGCACGACGTCGGCCGTCGCCACGGCGTCGGTCCCGCGCCGCTCGCCGACCGGCTGCAGCAGGCCTCGTGGACCGGGCGCGAGGTCCTGGTCGCCGGCGTACGCCGCCCAGTCGAGGTCGAGGTCGGGCAGCACCACGGGGAGCAGCACGTGCACCCCGCGGCGCGTCAGCGCGTCGAGCAGCGGACCGGTGCCGGGCTCGCTGCCCACCGCGACGTACGCCGCCACGGTGGCCGCGCGGCGTACCTCGGGGACGGCGAGCACCACCTCGGCCAACGCCCTCGCGTGCTCGCCGAGGACGACGGGTCCCAGGTCGCGCCGTGCGGCGCGGAGCTGGTCGCGCAGCGCCTGCTTGCTCGCCCGCACGCGGGTACCGCTGTGGTCGGCCACGTCCTGAGCCTACGATCGGAGCATGAAGTCGAAGGGACTCACCAAGGCCCGCGACAAGATGTCGGACGCGGGCGTCGACCCGGTCGCGATCGAGGTCTTC
>JBQGFI010000350.1:0-5970 GCA_052040065.1 Marmoricola sp. | reverse complement strand
ACCGCGACGGTCTCGGGGTCGCGCTGGGCCGGGTCGGCGACGCGGTCGTGCCACAGCGCGTTGTCGAAGGCCACCACGCCGCCGGGCCGGAGCAGCCGCAGCGCCTCGGTGAGGTAGTCGACGTACTCGCGCTTGTCGCCGTCGCAGAAGACCAGGTCGTAGGCGCCGTCGGTCAGCCGGGGCAGGACGTCGAGGGCGGCGCCGGGGATCAGCCGCACGCGCTGGGAGGCGATGCCGGCCTCGGTGAAGCCCTGCTTGGCCAGCCGCTGGTGCTCGGCCTCGGTGTCGACGGTGGTCAGGACGCCGTCGGCGCGCATCCCGCGGAGCAGGTGGAGACCCGAGACGCCGGTGCCGGTGCCGACCTCGACCACGGCACGCGCGTCGAGCAGCGTGGCCAGGAAGCCGAGCGTGGCGGCGCCGCCGGAGCCGATGGGGACCACGCCGACCTCCTCGGCGCGGGCACGTGCCTGGGTGAGGACGTCGTCCTCGGGGACGAACTCCTCTGCGTAGGTCCAGCTCGCGGGGTTCAGTGGCGTGACGATGTCCATCTCCTGACGTGCGGGTGTGCCCTGCGCACCCTACCGTCGGCACGACCTCCCGCTGGTCGCACGTCTGTGCTGGTTGAGGGGCTTTGCTCAGGCGGGTCTCAGGCTGGGCTCCTAGCGTGGACGCATGGCGACCCACGCTGACCCCGACGTCGACGCCCGCGTCGACGCCCCCCCGGCACTGCCCAGCTGGGAGGAGATCGTCGAGCAGCACTCCGCGCGCGTCTTCCGGCTCGCCTACCGGCTCACCGGCGACCGCCACGACGCGGAGGACCTCACCCAGGAGGTCTTCGTCCGGGTCTTCCGCTCGCTGCACACCTACACGCCCAACACCTTCGAGGGCTGGCTGCACCGGATCACCACCAACCTCTTCCTCGACCAGGCCCGCCGCAAGCAGCGGATCCGCTTCGACAGCCTCGGCGACGACGCCGCCCAGCGGCTGCCGAGCCCGGTGCCGGCGCCCGACGTGCTCTCGGCCGAGCGGCTCTTCGACGACGACGTCGAGGCCGCCCTGGCCTCGCTCGCGCCGCAGTTCCGCGCCGCCGTCGTGCTCTGCGACGTGGAGGGGCTCACCTACGAGGAGATCGCGGACGTGCTCGGGCTCAAGCTCGGCACGGTGCGCTCCCGCATCCACCGAGGACGGGCCCAGCTGCGCAAGGCCCTGGCCCACCGCGCCCCCGAGCCGGGTCGCACCCGCGTGCGGGGTCCGCTGCTGCCGGCGGCGCCGCTGGTGCCCCACGTCGCCCGCTGATGCTCTCGCTCAGCGGCCACCTCGGCGACCGCACCGCGGCCCTCGTCGACGGCCAGCTCTCGGCCGTGGAGGCCGAGCGCGCCTGGCGTCACGTGCTGGGCTGTCCCGGCTGCCGCGACGCCGTCTCGCAGCAGGCCGCCACGAAGCGCCTGCTGGGGGGCCTGCGCGGTGCACCGGAGCCGCCCGGCCCCCGCGCCAGCTGGCTCGACCCCGACGCCCTCGCGGCCTGGGAGCAGGTCTCGCGGCTCGAGCGTCGCGCGCACCGCAGGTACGCCGCGGTCGGCGGCGGGGTGCTCACCGCCTCGCTCGCCCTCGGTGCCGCCGTGGTCGCGACCGGCGGGCTGGGCGGTGCCGCCGCCGACCTGCCCGTCCCGGCCGCGCCGCCGACCGCGCGCGGCGACGTGCAGCCCGGCCCCGGGACGGGCGCCACCGACGACCGGAGCACGTCCAGCGGCTGGGTCGGCACGTCCACCGGAGGGGAGACCAGCCGCGCCGTGTGGGCGCATGGTCCAAGATGGTGAGGTGAGCAGCGAGGAGCCGGAGCACCCCGAGGTGCGTCCCGAGCACCCCCGACCGGTTCCCCCCGACCCGTACGCCGCCCCCGACGCGGGCTCCCCGCCCCCGCCGGCCGGCATGGGCCAGCAGCGTCCCGACCACCCCGGCTTCAGCTCGCCGCCGCCTGCCGACGACCCGTGGACGCCGCGGCCGGTGCCGCCGTGGGTGGCGCCCGCGCAGCCCCACGTGCCGGTCACCTCGCCCGATCCCGGCCAGCCGGGCGGCGGGGGGCGCGCGCCGCGCTGGATGTGGCCCGCCGTCGCGGCGCTGGCCCTGGTCGTCGGTGTCGCGGGCGGCCTGGTCGGCGGCGCGCTCGTCGCGGGCGACGGCAGCGGTGTGGCGGGGGTCATCAGAGTCGAGCGGCGCACGGCGCCCCCGCTCCCGGCCGACAACGCCAGCATCGCGGCGGTGGCCGAGGAGCTGCTCCCCAGCACGGTGCAGATCATCGCCGAGTCGGGCCAGGGCGCCACCGGCTCCGGCTTCGTCTACGACGACGAGGGCCACGTGGTGACCAACAACCACGTCATCGCCGAGGCGGCGCAGTCCGGCGGCCGCATCCAGGTCGTCGACCAGGACGGCAACCGCTCTACGGCCGAGGTCGTCGGCCGGAGCACGGTCTACGACCTGGCGGTGCTGCGCGCCGAGGGCGCGGAGGGGATGCCCCCGGCCGCGATCGGCTCCTCGCAGCAGATGCGGGTGGGCGAGACGGTCGTCGCCCTCGGCTCACCCCTCGGCCTCTCCTCGACGGTGACCTCGGGCATCGTCAGCGCCCTGGAGCGACCCGTCACCACGGGGTCCAGCGAGGAGGACAGCTCCTACATCAACGCCGTGCAGACCGACGCCGCGATCAACCCCGGCAACTCCGGCGGCCCGTTGGTCGACCTGCAGGGCCGTGTGGTGGGCGTCAACTCCGCCATCGCCTCGCTGGGCGGCGCGATGAGCCCCGACCAGGGCGGCAACATCGGCGTCGGCTTCGCGATCCCGGTCGAGCAGGTCGAGGTCACCGCGACCCAGATCCTGCGCACCGGACGCTCGCAGTACCCCGTCATCGGCGCCAACGTGCAGGGCCTCGCCACGAGGGACGGCGCCCGCGTCGACGGCATCACCCGCGGCTCGGCCGCCGCGGAGTCCGACCTCGAGGTGGGCGACATCATCCGCCGGGTCGACGACAAGCCGGTGACCAGCTCGATCGACGTGGTCGTCGCGGTGCGCTCGCGCGTGCCCGGCGAGGAGGTCACGCTCGAGGTCGAGCGCGACGGCGAGCAGCAGGAGATCACCGTCGGGCTCAAGGCCGAGACGGAGTAGCGCCGCGCCGCCACGGCGGGCTGGGCGGCGTGCCGGTCTCGAGACGGTTGCTGCGCAACCACCTCGACCACCCGGCCCTGCTCTGATCGTCGAGGAAGGCGCGCAGCGCCTGTCTCGGGACCCGGTGAGCGGCGTCCGGGGGTGGCTCAGGTGGCCTCGCGGTCGTACGGCGGGATCTCGCCGTGGGCGAGCACGGTGACGGGCGGCGGGCCGGAGACGCTCGGACGCCGCCGGCGCTCGTCGGCCTCGTCCTCCTCCATCGCCTCCAGGATGTGCTTGCGGATCGCCTGGCGCGGGTCGAGGTCGGCGAGCTTGAGGTCGGCGTACTCGGGGCCGAGCTCCTCGCGCAGCTGCGACTGCGCCGAGGTGGCGAGGTTGCGCAGCTGCCGCACCAGCCGGCCGGCCTGACGGGCGAACTCGGGCAGCCGGTCGGGTCCGAAGACGATCACCGCGACCAGCGCGATCACCGCCAGCTCGGGCAGCCCGACCCCGAACACCTCCGGTCAGCCCTTCGGCGTGGGGGAGAGTCCGAGCTGCATGCCGGCCAGGCCGCGGCCCCGCGAGGTGAGTCGCTCCGCGACCCGGGTGAGCACCTGGGCGCCCACCGCGGTCGGGTCGGCGTCGACGATCGGCTTGCCGACGTCGCCGCCCTCGCGCAGGCTCACGTCGAGCGGGATCTGCCCCAGCAGCGGCACGTCGTAGCCGAAGCGGGCCCCGAGCGTGGTCGCGACCCGCTCGCCGCCGCCGGAGCCGAAGATCTCGAGCCGGTGCTCGCGACCCTCGGGCGTGCAGTGGGGGCAGGGCAGGTAGGACATGTTCTCGATGACGCCCACGACCCGCTGGTGCATCATCGAGGCCATCGTGCCGGCGCGCTCGGCCACCTCGGTGGCGGCCTCCTGCGGCGTGGTCACGACCACCACCTCGGCGTTGGGCAGGTGCTGGCCGAGCGAGATCGCGACGTCGCCGGTGCCGGGGGGCAGGTCGAGCAGGAGCGCGTCGAGGTCGCCCCAGTAGACGTCGGCGAGCATCTGCACGAGCGCGCGGTCGAGCATCGGGCCGCGCCAGGCGACGACCTGGTCGCGGCGGGGCTTGAGCATCCCGATGCTGATCACCGAGACGCCGCTCGGGGTCGGCACCGGCATGATGAGGTCCTCGACCTGCGTGGGCCGGGTGTCGGCCACGCCGAGCATGGCCGGCACCGAGTGGCCGTAGATGTCGGCGTCGACGACGCCGACCTTGAGGCCCTGCTTGGCCATCGCGACGGCCAGGTTGACGGTGACCGAGCTCTTGCCGACGCCGCCCTTGCCGGAGGCGATGGCGAGCACCTTGGTGAGGCTGCCGGGCTGGGCGAAGGGGATCTCGCGCTGGGCCTGCCCGCCGCGGAGCTGCTCCTGCAGGCCGGCGCGCTGCTCCTGGGTCATCACGCCGAGGTCGACGTGCACGTTGGTGACGCCGGGGAGGGCGCCGACCTCCTTGGTGACGTCGCGGGTGATGGTGTCCTTCATGGGGCAGCCGGCCACGGTGAGCAGCACCCGCACGGTCACCGAGCCGCCGTCGACGCGCACGTCGTCGACCATGCCGAGGTCGGTGATGGGCCGCTTGATCTCGGGGTCGTTCACGCGCGCGAGCGCAGCCCTGATCTGGTCGGTGTCAGGGGAAGCCATGGTGCCCAGGGTACGGGGCGGGCCGCGGCACGGCTCAGGCCCGGGGGCCGGGGGAGCGTCGGTAGCCGGGCGGGTCGGGCCGGTCGCCGGCGTCGTCCCGCGCGTCCGGGTCGTCGTCCTCGGGCGCGAGCTCCTCGACGAGGTTGCGCAGCTCGGAGCGCAGGAAGTCGCGGGTGGCGACCTCGCCGACGGCCATCCGCAGCGAGGCGACCTCACGCGCCAGGAACTCCATGTCGGCGTGCGCGCGGGCGTTGGCCTGCCGGTCCTGCTCGTTGACCACGCGGTCGCGGACCTCCTGGCGGTTCTGGGCCAGCAGGATCAGCGGGGCGGCGTAGGACGCCTGCAGGCTCAGCATCAGGGTCAGGAAGATGAAGGGGTAGGTGTCGAAGCGCAGCGCCGACGGCGCCAGCACGTTCCACAGGACCCAGAAGGCCACGAAGCCGGTCATGTAGAGCAGGAAGCGCGCGGTGCCCATGAAGCGCGCGACGTTCTCGGCGAAGCTGCCGAAGGCGTCCTGGTCGACCTGCGGACGGCGCAGCACGCGGCGCGGGTCGAGCGGGGTGTCGAGCCGCGGGCCGCGGCGCTCGGCGGCCGCGCGCTCGCTGCGGTTGCGGTCGGGCTTGGCGCGCTCGCTCATGCGGTCACGTCCCCGGCGCTCGCGTCGCGCCAGCCCTCGGGCAGCAGGTGGTCGAGCAGGTCGTCGACCGCGACGGTGCCGAGCAGCCGGCCGTCGTCGTCGACCACGGGGGCGGCGACCAGGTTGTAGGTCGCGAGGAAGGTCGCGACGTCCTCGAGCGTGGCCTCCGGGCGCAGGTAGTCGATCGAGGTGTCCAGCGCCCCGGCGACCAGCGACGAGGGCGGCTCGCGCAGCAGCCGCTGGATGTGGGCGATGCCGAGCAGGCGCCCGGTCGGCGTCTCCAGGGGCGGCCGGCACACGTGCACGAGCGCGGCGAGCGACGGCGTCAGCTGCTCGGCCCGCACCCGGGCCAGGGCCTCGGCGACGGTGGCGTCGGGCGGCAGGATGACCGGCTCCGGGGTCATCATGCCGCCGGCGGTCTCCTCGCCGTAGACCATCAGCCGTCGCACCGAGGCGGCCTCCTCGTGCGCCATCAGCTCGAGCAGCTCCTGCGCCGTCTCCGGGGGCAGGTCG
>JBQGFI010000349.1:0-13606 GCA_052040065.1 Marmoricola sp. | reverse complement strand
CTCGCTCGCGGCGGCGGTGGCCGCGGCCGCGGCGGCCGCCTGCTCGCGCGCCCGCTGCTCCAGCGCGTGCTGGCGGCGCGTGGCCAGCGAGACCGAGATCCGCTGGGCGCGGGCGAGCTGCGCGATCAGCCGCTGGCGCTCGGACTCGATGTCCGCCGTCGCCAGGGCGGCGGCCTGCGCGGAGTCGGCGGCCGCGGCCGCGAGCCCCTCCGCCTCGGCCGCGAGGTCCTGCTGCTCCTCCTCGGCGGTCTCGGCGCGCGTGACCGCCCGCTCGGCGCGCGTCGAGGCGCGCTCGAAGTCCTGGAACCGCGCGTCCATCGACTGGCCGGCGCTCTCGACCACGGCCTGCCGGTTCATCAGCCCGGCGGGGCCGTCGTCGCTGAGCAGGGCGGTGGCCGTGCTGAGCTCGGTGCCGTTCTGGTAGCTCTCGGTGACCAGTCCGACGATCCCGGTGCGCTGCCGCTCGACGTCGGCCTCGGCGTCGCGCCGCTCGGCGGCCGAGCGGCGTACCTCCTCGCGGGCCTGGTCCAGCCGCCAGACGGCGCCGTTGTAGGCCTCGGCCGCCTGCGCGGCGGCGAGGTTGGCCTCGTCGAGCCGGGCGGAGGCCGCCGCCAGGGAGCCCTCGATCGCCGCCACGCGGTCGCGGGAGCTGCTGACCTCCTGCTCGGCGGCGGCGACGTCGTCGGCGCTCGGCGCCTCGTCCGCGGCCCACGCGGGGGCCAGGGTGGCGCTCAGGAGCAGCGCGGAGAGGCCGGCCACGAGACGGGCGGAGCTCCGGGTGGAACGGCCTGCGGAGGCGGCGCGGAGGTCGGCGCGGCGCACGTGGCGACACCTTTCGTCGGGGGTCCGTGCCGCTTCCCCACGGCACGGACCTGCCCGACCTTAGGTCCCATTCGCCCCACAAGGAACACCCTTCACATAAATACACACGTGTAACTCGCGTGTCGCCTTGACACACCCGTCCCGCGCGTCACGGGGCAGGGTGACGGCACGGGGAGGAGCGGGTGCCGGGGCATGCCCGTGCACCCGGTCGGCGTGGGGCCGCTACTTGACGCGGAGGCGCAGACCGGGCTCGTCGTCGGAGGGGACCCGGGCGGTGGTCGTGGTCGGGTGCGTGTGGCGCCCGTGCTCGTCGAAGCGCTGCCCGGTGGCCAGACCGCCGAGGTAGAAGGCCGTGAAGGCGATCAGGGCGCCGTAGATGTCGTCGGCGACGTAGTGCCAGCCGAAGTACGTCGTGGCCAGCACCGTGAGACCCATGAAGGTCCAGCAGATGATCTTGATGATCCGGTGGCGCACGGTGTACTGCGCGATGAGCGCGACGAGCAGCGTGACGCCCACGTGGAGCGAGGCGAAGCCCGCGATCGACTGCACGCCGTCGGAGACGCCGCTCATGACGTCGCGGCGGCCCCAGTAGAGCGCCTCCAGCAGCCCGCTGACCTCGGTGGTCTCCAGCTCGGAGTAGAGGAAGGGGAAGGCGAAGTTGGGACCCAGCGTCGGGATCATGTAGTAGCTCGCCGTGCCGAAGGTCCACACCAGGCACTGGCTGGTGACGAACCAGTAGCCGAAGCTGACGTTGCGCGACCAGACCACCCAGACGGTGACCGAGATCGGCACGATGGGCAGGAAGATCAGGTAGATCCACGAGAGCACGTGGGCGGTCGCGCCGGTGCCCAGCACGTCGTGCAGCACCACGGCGGCGTCGTTGCCCAGGAAGAGCCACTGGTCGAGCTTGTGCAGCTCGTAGTCGCCCGCGACGCGGGCCTCCTCGCCGCGCAGCACCGGCAGGTAGTTCTTCAGGTTCCGGTAGCTGACGTAGGTGATGTAGAAGCAGACCACCCCCAGCACGACCAGCTGGATCCGCTCGCGGGTCCAGTGCTCGCGCACGAGCAGCTGGGCCTCCCTGCGGAACTGGCCGACCTTGCCCCGGGAGCGCCACAACGTGCGCGGCACGATGTCGACGATGAAGGCGCCCAGGATCAGCAGCGGCGCCCGCACCCACGCGGGCCCGAGGAAGCCGTCGGGGTCGCGCAGCGGGATCCCGAGGTACTGGCTGAAGCCGATCGCCAGTCCGGCCATGACCACCGTGTTGGCGATCATCAGGGTGTAGGCGCGGCGCACCCGTCGATTCTAGGGGAGTGGTGCGAGCCGGTCGGGGTCGAGGGAGAGCCGCACCCGCTCCCCCACCCGGACGGCGCTGCCGGGGGCGGCCACGCCGGGCAGCCGACCCACCCCGTCGACGTCGAGGACCAGCCGCACGTGGTCGGGGTCCAGCCGCGCCTCGAGGACCCGCGCCGCGAGCGGTCCCGCCGGGTCGAGGTGCACCGCCGAGCGGCGCAGCGCGAGCGCCGACCACGTCGCCCCGGGCGCGGCCAGGTGACGCAGCGCCGCCGCCTGGTCGCCCTCCAGCGTCTCGGCGTAGCCCAGGAAGCGCGCGGTCCACGCGTCGACCGGACGCCGCCACACCTGGGCGAGCGAGCCCTGCTGGACGACGCGCCCCGCGCGCATCACCGCCATCCGGTCGGCGACAGCGAAGGCCTCCTCCTGGTCGTGGGTGACCAGCACCGCGGTGATCCCGGCGGCGTGCAGGATCTCGTGCAGGTCGGTGGCGAGGCGCTCGCGCAGCCCCCGGTCGAGCGCCGAGAGCGGCTCGTCGAGCAGCAGCAGCCGGGGCTCCACGGCCAGGGCCCGGGCCAGCGCGACCCGCTGGCGCTCGCCCCCCGACAGCGTCGCGGGCAGGCGGGCGTCGTACCCCTCGAGGCCGACCAGGGCCAGCAGCTCGGCCACCCGCGCCTCGCGCCGGGCGCGCGGCGCGCGCCGGAGCCGCAGCGCGTAGCCGACGTTGCCGGCGACGGTGAGGTGCTCGAAGAGCTGGCCGTCCTGGAAGAGCAGCGCGAAGCCGCGGCGGTGGGTCGGCACGCGGGCCAGGTCGCGCCCGTCGACGGCGACCCGCCCGGCGGCCGGGCGCTCCAGGCCCGCCACGACCCGCAGCAGCGAGGACTTGCCGCAGCCCGACGGCCCGAGCACCGCGGTCACCGACCCGGTCGGCACCTCCACCGACACCGCGTCGACGGCCAGCGTGGCGCCGTACCGGACGCTGACGTCCTCGACCGACAGCACCACCTAGAACGCCCCCGCCGAGCCGACGCGCAGCCGCTGGACGGCGAGCACGACCAGCGTGGTGGCACCCGCGAGCACCACGGAGGCCGCCATCGCCATGCCGAAGTTCTCCGCGCCGGGCTGCCCGATGAGCCGGTAGATGACCACCGGCAGCGTCGGGTCGTCGTCGCGCGCGAGGAAGGCGGTGGCGCCGAACTCGCCGAGCGACACCGCGAAGGCGAAGCCCGCCGCGGCCAGCAGCGCGCGCCAGGCCACGGCGAGGTCGACCGTGCGCAGCACCCGCAGCGGCCCGGCGCCCAGCGAGGAGGCGGCCTGCCGCTGCCGGTCGTCGACGGAGTGGAGCACCGGCGCGACGGTACGCACCACCAGGGGCAGCGCGACCATCGCCTGGGCGACCGGCACGAGCAGCGCGGCGCTGCGCAGGTCGAGCGGCGGTCGGTCGAGCGTGATCAGGAAGCCGAAGCCGACCGTGACCGCCGAGACCCCCAGCGGCAGCATGAAGAGGCCGTCGAGCACCGCGGCCCCGCCGCCGCGCCGGGGCCGGGAGACCAGGTAGGCGACGAGCGTGCCGAGCACGAGCGCGAAGGCCGACGCCTGCACCGCCACCACCAGCGAGGTGGTCAGCGCCCGGGTGACCGGCACCAGCAGCGCGTTGCCCTCCCCCGTGGTGGTCAGCGCGGCGTAGTTCTGCAGCCCCCAGTCGTCGCCCCGTCGCAGCGAGGCCAGCACCAGCGACGCCAGCGGCGTCATCAGGAAGGCGACCACGGCCGCGGTCCAGGCCAGGACACCGAGGTGCCGCACCCCCGGGCGCGGCAGCGGCCGCGGGGAGCGCGCGACCGGGCCCGAGGCGCGGCGCGCACGGGCGGAGACCCCGAGCAGCCCCACCACCACGACCAGCTGCAGCAGCGAGAGCGCGGCGGCCCCGGCCAGGTCGAGCTCCTGGGTGGTGAGCAGGTAGATCTCGGTCTCGACGTTGGCGTAGCGCAGCCCACCCATGGTCAGCACCACGCCGAAGGCGGTGGCGCAGAAGAGGAAGACCACGCTCGCCGCCGAGACCACGGCCGGCCGGACGGCCGGCAGCGTCACGGTCCACCACACCTGCCAGGGCGAGGCGCCCAGCGCGGCCGCCGCCTCCTCGCGCCGCGGGTCGTGGCCCTCCCAGAAGGAGCCGACGGTGCGCACCACGACGCTGACGTTGAAGAAGGCCAGGGCGAGGACGATGGCGACCGCGGTGCCGTCGAGCCCGAGCCCGCCGAGCGGCCCCGACGGCGCGAGCAGCTGGCGGAAGGCGACCCCGACCACGACCGTGGGCAGCACGAAGGGCACCAGCACCAGCGCCCGGAGCAGGTCGCGACCCGGGAAGCGGAGCCGGTGCAGCGCCCAGGCGACGGGGAGGCCGAGCGCGACCGCGAGCGCCGTCCCGGCGGCGGCCGACCACAGCGTGAACCACAGCACCCGGTGCACCCGGTCGCGCGCCAGCACCTCGACCACCGCGCCCAGCTCCCACACGCCGTCGGGGCGCAGGCCCCGCAGCAGGATCCCGGCCACGGGGTAGGCGAAGAAGAGCCCCAGCGCCGTGAGCGGCACCGCGGCCAGGAGCAGCCGGACCGCTAGCGCGAGACCAGGTCGCGCCACTCGCGCACCCAGCCCTCACGCTCGGCAGCGACCTCCGCCGGGTCGACGGCGTACGGCTCCTCGGCGGTCGGGGCGAAGCGTGCCCAGGCCTCCGGCAGCGCGACGTCGGTCACCGGGTAGACGTACATGTTGTCGGGCAGCACCTCCTGGAACTGCTCGCCCACCATGAAGTCGATCAGCTGCTGCATGCCCTCGGGGTTGTCGGCCCCCTCCAGCACGCCGGCGTACTCCACCTGCCGGTAGCAGGTGTCGAGCAGGGCCGCCGTCGTCGGCTCGCCGCCGTCCTCGGGCACGGTGAAGGGCGGGGAGGAGGAGTAGGAGAGCACCAGCGGACGGTCGCCCCCGCCGCCCCCGGCGGTGAAGTCGACCTCGTAGGCGTCGGACCAGCCGGCCGTGACCTTGGCGCCGTTGTCGACCAGCGCCTGCCAGTACGCCGGCCAGTCGTCACCCTTCGCGGCGATCGTGGCGAGCAGGAAGGCCAGCCCGGGCGAGGAGGTCGCGGCGCCCGGGGTGACGAAGAGGTCGGCGTACGCCGGGTCGAGCAGGTCGTCGAGCGTCCGCGGCGGCTCCAGGCCCTCGGCCTCGAACCAGGCGCGGTCGTAGTTGACGCACACGTCGCCGAAGTCGACCGGGGTCAGCTCGCGCTCGGCTCCCGGCAGGCGGTACTGCTCGGCCTCCTGCGGCAGCGCCGCGTCGTACGCCGCCAGCACCCCCTCGTCGACGGCGCGCGAGCCGAAGGTGTTGTCGATGCCGAAGACGCCGTCGGCCAGCGGGTTGTCGCGGGTGAGCACGAGCTTGTTGGTCAGGGTGCCGGCGTCGCCCTGCGGCTGCACCTCGACCTCGAGGCCGGTCTCCTCGGTGAAGGCGGCCAGCACCTCCTCCGGCACGGCCCAGCTGTCGTGGGTGGCCAGGGTGACGGTGTCGGCCTCGGCGGCGGCGTCCTCGGCGGCGCTGCTGCCGCAGGCGGTGAGGACGAGCGCCAGGACGGGCGCCAGGGCGAGCGCCGCGAGGGGCGCGGAGGGACGGCCGGCGGCCAGAGGGGCGGCCAGAGGGGCGGCCAGGGGGGACGGGCGACGCACGAGTCGATCTCCTTCGACTTCCTTCGCCGGTGCTAACCGGAGCAGGTTCGAGGGTCTGCGGCGCACCGCACTCTCAGCGCCTGCGTGGCGCTCCCCTGTCGGACGAGCCCAGCCTAGGTCATGGGCCCGCGGCGTCCGGAGCCCGTCTCAGGCGAGGTCGGCGTAGAGCTCGTCGGCCGAGAGCGGCAGCTCCATGAGGAAGGTCGCACCCTGACCCGGTCGCGACTGCACGCTCACGACGCCGCCGTGCCCCTCCACGATCTGCTTGGCGATGTGGAGGCCGAGGCCCTGGCCGGGCAGGTGCTCGGCGGCGGGCTCGCGGTGGAAGAGCTCGAAGACGCGCTGCTGGCCCTCGGGGCTGATGCCCGGGCCCTCGTCGTGCACCGAGATCTTGGCGTGCTCGACGCCGCGGTCGACGGCCACGGAGATCGTCGAGCCGGCCGGCCCGAACTTGATGGCGTTGCCGAGCAGGTTGCCCAGCGCGCGCTCGAGCTTGAGCGCGTCACCGTCGATCCAGCAGCCCCGGCCGTCGACCTGGTCGACGAGCAGCAGCAGCCGCATCCGCTTGGCGTCGGCGAGAAGGCGGGTGCGCTCGACTACCGAGGAGACCAGGTCGACGACCTCGAGGCGGCGCACGTCGAGGTGGGTGGGGTCGTCGAGGGAGAAGCCGCGGTTGAGGTCGCCGAGCAGGTCGGCCAGGGCCGTGGCGCTG
Source organism: Marmoricola sp. (assembly GCA_052040065.1). Classification (GTDB taxonomy): domain Bacteria; phylum Actinomycetota; class Actinomycetes; order Propionibacteriales; family Nocardioidaceae; genus Marmoricola. The sequence continues at coordinate 7,063 of JBQGFI010000349.1, read as the reverse complement.
CGGTGGAGCTGCTCGAGCCGACCGCGCAGGAAGGGATCGAGGCCGGCGTGGTCGAGCAGCGACTCGCTCAGGCCCAGCACGACCTGGGCCGGGCCCGACATGTCGTGCAGCGTCGTGGCGCTGAGCCGCCGGTGGGCGGCGAGCTCGCTGTTGATCCGCCCCATCTCGCGCAGGAGCAGCTCGTGACCGGGCTCGTCAGCGTGCACGGCTGCGCTCCTCGGTCCAGGTGCGACACAGCTCGAGCGCGGCTCGGGCGTCGGGCGCCCAGCCGTCGGCGCCGACGACCTCGGCGAGACGGGGGTTGATCGTGAAGGGACGCCCGCCGACCAGCACCCGGACGTCGGCGCAGCGCGGGTCGGCACGCAGCAGGTCGACCAGCTCGCGCACCCCGCTGATGTGGCCGGCCATGGTGGCCGAGACCGCGAGCACGTCGGCGCGGTGCTGCGCGACCTGCTCGACGACGTCGCGGTGCGGCACGTCGGCGCCGAGGGACGCCGTGCGCCACCCGGCCTGCTCGAGCAGGTCGGAGATCATCCGGATGCCGACCTCGTGACCCTCGGCCCCGACGCTCAGCGCGACGATGCTGTGCCCGAGCAGGGTGCGGTTGAGCAGCATCCGCGGGTAGAGCAGCGACAGGGACAGCTGGGTGATCGCGGTCGTGTAGTGCTCGTGGGCGATGGAGATGGCCCCGGACTCCCAGAGCCGGCCGAGCTCGATCTGGGCGGGCTGCAGGATGGTCAGCATGATGTCGGCGGCGTCGAGGTCGGAGAGCATCGCGTCGCGCACCACCTTCACGGCCGCGTCCCGGCGACCCTCCAGGGCGGCCGTCAGGTAGTCGCGGGCCGGTCCGGGCCCGAGCTCCACGGCCCCGTCGGCCACGCTCCCGCTGGCCCCGAGCACGGAGGCGGCGTGCTGGAGCGCCTCCACCTGCTCCCTCGCGACCGGGTCCAGGTGCGGCGCGAGCGCACCGCGGACGGCACGCTCGACGTCGTCGGGGCCGAAGGGCGCCCCGGCGCTCTCGAGCCGCACCGCCTGCCAGCGCAGCTGGTCGGCGAGCAGCTCGGGCATGTCGAGCGAGAGCGCGGTGTCGAGGGCCTCCAGGTGCAGCCGTACCACCTCGACCACGGTGCCGGTCAGCAGCTGCAGGTCGGCGGCCACCTCCTCGGCGAGCACCCGGACATCGACCGGGACTCCCGAGAGCGCAGGGGCCTTCCACGACAGCATGCGTCGAGGGTACGTCGGAACGCACCGGCGCGCACACGTCCGAACGGGCATTTCCGCATGTCAGACGGCCCGCGGCCACCGCGAGCGGGGTCAGCCGGTGAGCTCCTCGAAGTGCCGCTGCACCCGCGCGGCGTCGGCGGGCCGGCCGGTGAAGAGCGCGAAGGCACCCACGGCCTGACCCACGGCCATCGCGCCGCCGGGCAGCACCCGACAGCCCCGCGCGCGGGCGAGGGTGACCAGCTCGGTCTCGAGCGGGAAGTAGACGACGTCGGAGACCCAGGGGCCCGGCCGCACGAGGTGCTCGGGCACCGGGAGGCCGGGATGGCCGTGCATGCCGACGGGGGTCGCGTTGACCAGGCCCTCGGCCCGGGCGGTCTCCGCCTCGAGGTCCTCCACCTCGCCGACGCGGTCGTCGCCGAAGCGCTTGGCGAGCCGCACGGCGCACCCGTGGGCCCGCTCGGCGTCCTGGTCGTGCACCGCCAGGTGGGCGATCCCGTGCTCGAGCAGCCCGTAGCCGACGGCCACCCCGGCGCCGCCGGCCCCCACCAGCACCGCCCGGTCGCCCGCGGTCTCTGGGAGCAGCCGCGCCAGCCCGGCGCGGTAGCCCGTGGCGTCGGTGTTGTGGCCGACCCGCCGGCCCCCGCGCAGCACCACCGTGTTGACCGCGCCCAGGTCGGCGGCCGCGTCGGAGAGGTCGTCGAGCAGCGGCACCACGGCCTGCTTGAAGGGGTGGGTGACGTTGAGCCCCGTGAGCCCGAAGCGCTCGGCCCAGGTGAGCACCTCGGCGAGGTCGTCGGCGCCGAAGCCGTGGACCTCGGCGTCGAGCAGCCGGTAGGTCAGCGCGAGGCCCTGCTCGCGGCCCTCCCGCTCCTGCATCGCCGGGGTCAGCGACCGGGCGATGCCGGAGCCGACGAGGGCCAGGGCGTGGGAGTCGCTCACCCGACACCGACCACGGACCGGTCGGCCGCGCGCAGGCCGACCTCGGTGGTCGGCACCGTGTGCGTGGCCCTGGGACCGGTGAGCACCGCGACCGCCGAGATCAGGCAGGCGCTCACGGCGAAGGCCGCGACCTTCCACCAGTTGTCGGCGTCGCCACCCATCAGGGCCCCGGCGATGGTCGGCGTGAAGCCGGCCAGCGCGAAGCCGAACTGCGTGCCGATCGCCATGCCCGAGAGGCGCACGGTGGTCGGGAAGTACTCGGCGTACGTCGCGGGCCACACGGCGTTGGGCATGGAGTAGACGACACCGGCGAGCGCGACGCCGAGGGCGAAGGTCAGGGGCTCGTTGCCGGCCCGGATCGCCCCCAGGAAGGCGGTGACCAGCACGGCGCTGCCGAGCAGGCCGGTGAGGAAGACCGGCTTGCGGCCGATCCTGTCGGACAGCGTGGCCCAGAAGGGGATGATCGCGATGGCGACGAGGTTGGCCACGATGGCCAGCCACAGCATGAAGCTGTTGGAGAAGCCGATGCCGTAGTCGTCGGACGTGGCGAAGTTGAGCGCGAAGACCTGGAACATGGTGTTGACCATGGCGATGAAGGCCGCGAAGAAGACCCGCAGCACCGAGGCCTTGTGCTCGGCGAAGAGCTCCGAGAGCGGCGCCCTGGCCACCTCGGCCTCCTCGACCTCGTCCTGGAAGGACGGCGTCTCGTCGAGCTTGAGCCGGATCAGCATGCCGACCACGAAGAGCAGCGCCGAGAGCAGGAAGGGCACCCGCCAGCCCCAGCTGAGCAGCGCCTCCTCGGGCAGCACGGCGGCGAGCGGGAGGAAGACCGCGGGCGCGAGCACCTGCCCGCCCTGGGTGCCGCTGAGGGTCCAGCTGGTGAAGAAGCCGCGGCGGTCGTCGGGGGCGTGCTCGAAGGACATCGAGTTGGCGCCGGCCTGCTCGCCCGCGGCGGAGAGGCCCTGCATCAGCCGCAGCAGCACGAGCAGCGTGGGCGCCCAGAGGCCGATCTGGTCGTAGGTCGGCAGGCAGCCGATCAGGAAGGTCGCGATCCCCATCAGCATCAGGCAGCCGACGAGGATCGTCTTGCGGCCGAGCCTGTCGCCGATGTGACCCATCAGGAAGGAGCCGAAGGGACGGGCCACGTAGGCCACGCCGAAGGTGGCGAACGCCGCGATCGTGGCGGCGGAGTCGTTGCCCTCGGGGAAGAAGATCTGCGGGAAGACCAGCGCGGCCGCGGTGCCGTAGATCGCGAGGTCGTAGTACTCCAGGGCACTTCCGGTCCAGGCGGCGACGGCCGCCCGCTTCGGGGTGCGACGGTCCTGATGGGCCGCGACGTCCGCGGCGGTGTGGCTGCTCATGGTGGTCCTCCTCGATGAGTGAGCGCGACGCTAGGAGTGGTCTCCGTCACATGGCAACCGGTTGCCAAAATTTGCCAACGGCGTGCCACGATGGCCTCGTGCCTCCGCCCCCGCCCCGTCGGCGCCGCGCGACGATCACTACCGTCGCCGAGGCGGCCGGGGTCAACCCCTCGACGGTCTCGCGCGCCTTCAGCAACCCCGGGCGGGTCAACCACGTCACCCGCGCCCACGTCCTGGAGGTCGCGGCCCGACTCGGCTACTCCCCCGACCCCACCGCACGCGCCCTGGGGACCGGCCGCACCGGCACCGTCGCGCTCGTCGTCCCCGACATCACCAACCCGTACTTCGCCGGGGTGGTCAAGGGTGCGGAGCGGGCGGCCGCGGAGGCGCGCCTGACGCTGGTGATCGGCGACTCCCAGGAGAGCCCCGCCCAGGAGGAGCGCCTGGTCGAGCGCCTCGGCCGGGCGGTCGACGGCTTCGTCATCATGGCCTCGCGGATGCCGGACGACGCGCTGCGGCGCACCGCCGAGCTCACCCCGCTGGTGCTGGTCAACCGGGCCGTGCCGGGCCTGATCAGCGTGGTGGCCGACTTCGCGAGCGGGACCCGCCAGATCGTCACGCACCTGGCCTCCCACGGCCACCGCTCCTTCGTCTTCCTGGGCGGCCCGGCCGAGTCGTGGTCGGGGGCGCAGCGCTGGATCGGCCTGCGCACCGCCGCCGAGGACCTCGGTCTGAGCGCGACCCGCTTCGGTCCCTACACGCCCACCATGGCCTCCGGGCCGGCGGCCGCCGACGCGCTGCTCACCAGCGGCGCCAGCGCCGTCGTCGCGCACAACGACGTGCTCGCGATCGGGGTGCTGCGACGGCTGGCGGAGCGCGGCGTCCGCGTGCCGCAGCAGCTCAGCGTGGTCGGCTTCGACGACATCTTCGGCGCGGATTTCTGCCACCCGCCGCTGACCACCCTCGCGGAGCGCACCGCCGAGGCCGGCGGCCGGGCGGTCGAGACGCTGGCCGCGCTGACGCGCCCCGGTGCCGCACCCGCCTCCCCCGACACCCCCGTGCGGGTGCTCCCCACCCAGCTCGTGGTCCGCGCCTCCTCCGGCCCCGCGCCCGCGGGCGCCTGACGGCCCGACGGGCGGTCAGGCGGGGCGCTTGGCGTCGGGCTCGGTCGGCCCGGTCGTCCCGGTCGGCTCGCCCGTGGCGGCCGGCTCGCTCGGCTCCGTGGGCTCCCGGTGGGGCGGGGTGCCGAAGTCGACGGAGACCTCCTCGAACCCCTTGTGCCGCTGGGCCCGGGCGTAGCTGGTGTAGGCGCGGCGGTCGGCGTCGGTGAGGTCGACGGAGTCGGTGAAGGGGGTGAGCAGGGCGCGGGGCCACAGCCGTCGGACCAGCACGATGTTGAGCTCGATGCCGAGCACGGCGATCACCGAGGCGATGAAGATCAGGCCGACCAGGCCGAGAATGGCGCCGAAGGCCTGGTTGACCTGCGAGGTGCCCTCCGCGATCCGGGCGAGGTACGCCGCCGACGCCTGCTGCAGCACCTGCCACATCAGCGCGACGAAGAGCGCCCCCGGCACGGCGCTCTGCCAGGGATGGCTGCGCGCCGCCGCCAGGCGGAAGAGCAGCGTCATGCCGGCCGTGATCACCAGCGTCGAGGCGAGCAGCACCAGCCAGCCCCCCGCCGCCCCGAGCGCGTCGAGCCAGTCCGAGCGCTGCGCCAGGAGCGCGACCGCGCTGACCCCGAGCAGCGCGGCGCCGGCGGCGAGCAGCACCACCAGGCTCTTGACGCGCAGCAGGATCGGGTTGGGCCGGCTGTTGCGCGGCACCGACCAGGCGACGTTCATCGCGTTCTGGATCGCCGACCCGAGGCCGATCGAGCCGTAGAGCGCGATCGTCGTGCTCAGCACGATGGTCGTGACCGAGCCCGTCAGCCCCTCGGGGGCGCCGAGGTCCTGGCCGATGACGGGGAACTGCGCGAGCGCGGAGTCGAGGACCTGGGTCTCGAGCTCGGGGTTGCCCTGCAGCAGGAAGCCGAGGATCGAGGTGCCCAGGAGCAGCAGCGGGAAGATCGCGACGAAGGCGTAGTAGGTCATCATCGCCGCCAGGTAGTTGCCCTGGTCGTCGAAGAACTTGTAGAAGACCGCGAGCGGCAGCCCCAGCACCGAGTGGCGACGCTGCGCGCGGTCGGCTGCCTGCACGATCCCCGCCACGGCGCCAACCTACCGCTCTGCGACCCTGTCACCGTGGAGCCCGACGCCGTGGCCGCCGCGGACCGCGCGAGGCTGACCCGCACCGCCGTCGGCTTCGGGGTGTACGCCGCGGCCTTCGGCGCGACCTTCGGTGCGGTGTCGACCGGCTCGGGGCTCTCGCTGGCGCAGACGCTGGTGCTGAGCCTGGTGATGTTCACCGGCGCCTCGCAGTTCGCCTTCGTCGGCGTCGTCGGTGCGGGCGGTGCCCCGCTCGCGGGGGCCGCGGCGGCGCTGCTGCTCGGCGCCCGCAACGCCTTCTACGGCATCCCGGTCAGCCGGCTGCTGCGGCCGCGCGGCCTGCGGCGACTGCTGGTCGCCCACGCGACCATCGACGAGACCACGGCCATGGCGGTGGCGCAGCCGACCCCGCGGCTGGGCCGCTTCGCCTTCTGGGCGACCTTCGGCTGGCTGTGCGCGCTGTGGAACCTCGGGACCCTGGTCGGCGCGCTCGTCGGGGAGGCCGTCGACCCCCAGGCGCTGGGCCTCGACGCCGCGGCGCCCGCGGTCTTCCTGGCGCTGCTCTGGCCGCAGCTGCGGCAGCGCGGCGCCGTGGTCGTCGCGGTGCTCGGCGCGCTGGTCGCGGTCGTGCTGATCCCCCTGGCCCCGCCCGGCGTCCCCGTCGTCGCCGCCGCGGCGGTGGCGCTCGCGGCCGGCCTGCTGGGACCCGTCGGGGAGCCGTCGTGACCTCGCTCTGGACGGGCCTCGTGGTGGCGGCGGTCGGCTCCTACCTGCTCAAGCTCGCCGGCGTCTCGCTGCCCGCGGCCGTGCTCGACCACCCGCGGGTGCGCCGCGTCGCGGCGCTGCTGCCCGTGGCCATGCTGAGCGCGCTGGTCGTCGTCTATCTGCTCGACGAGGGCGGCCGCTTGGGCGCCGACTGGCGCACCCTGGCGGGCGTCGCCGCCGGGCTCGTCGCGCTGCTGCTGCGCGCCGGCGTGCTCACCGTCTTCGTGGTCGCCGTGGTCACCACCGCGGCGCTCCGCGCGGTCACGTGACGGGGACGGCCGTCACGATCCGGTTCTCGGTGTAGCGGCCCGCCGCGTCGTCGTACGGGCCGGTGCAGGTGATCAGCCGGAGCACGTCGTCGACGGTCGCCCCGAAGACCTGCTCGGTCGGGAAGGGCTGCTGCGGCACGTCGCCCACCTCGGTGACGGCGTACGTCGTCGTGCGTCCGTCGTCGGAGGTGAGCACCACCTCGTCGCCGGGGCCCAGCTCGCGCAGCCCGGCGAAGACGGCGGGACCGGTGTCGGAGTCGACGTGACCCACGACGACGGTCGGCCCGCTCCCGCCGGGCCG
>JBQGFI010000348.1:0-2465 GCA_052040065.1 Marmoricola sp. | reverse complement strand
GACCGTCTCGCCGTACCTGGGCTTCGGGTCGCTGCGTCCGCTGCTCGACCTCGCCCACCTCACCGGCCGCGGCGTCTTCGTCCTCGGCCTCACCTCCAACCCGGAGGGACCGCAGGTGCAGCACGCCACCACGACCGACGGGCGCGCCGTCGCGGCGAGCGTGGTCGACCCGGTGGGGGCCGAGAACGACCGGTACGACGGCGGTCTCGGCTCGGTGGGCCTCGTCGTCGGCGCCACGGTCGGACCCGCGGTCGAGGCCCTCGGCATCGACCTGGAGGGCTCGCGCGCCCCGCTGCTGGCGCCCGGCCTCGGTGCGCAGGGCGGCACGGCCGCCGGTCTGGCCGACGTGTTCGGCGGCGCCCGCGCGCAGGTGCTGCCGTCGTCCTCGCGCGAGGTGCTGCAGGCCGGACCCGGCGTCGGGGCGCTGCGCGAGGCAGCGCACCGTGCGGCGCAGGAGTGCCTGGCCGCTCTGGGGACGTGACCCCACCCGTGCGGCGGGGCACCCCGCCGTTGCCCGGCTGCCCCGGCACTCGCTAGGTTCGCCGGGTCCGCCGTCCGGGGGTGGTGCGCCCTCCCCGCCGACACCCACGAGGTGACAGCACGTGCCCCTGCCCCCGTTGACCCCCGAGCAGCGCGCCGCGGCCCTCGAGAAGGCCGCCACCGCGCGGCGCGAGCGGGCCGAGCTGAAGAACCGGCTCAAGTACGCGCAGGGGTCGCTGGCGGAGGCCATCGCCGAGGGCCAGCGGGTGGAGTCGATCGGCAAGATGAAGGTGAGCGCCCTGCTCGAGTCCCTGCCCGGCGTCGGCAAGGTGCGCGCCCGCCAGGTGATGGACGAGATCGGCATCTCCGAGTCGCGCCGCGTCCGGGGCCTCGGCCCGCACCAGGTCAAGGCGCTGGTCGAGCGCTTCAGCGCCTGAGGCGACGCACCGCCCACCTCGGAGACCCGCCCCGTGACCCACCCCTCCCGCCTCACCGTCCTCGCCGGCCCCACCGCCGTCGGCAAGGGGACGGTGTCCGCCGACGTCCGCGCCCGCTACCCCGAGGTCTGGATCTCGGTCTGCGCCACCACCCGGGCCGCCCGACCCGGCGAGCAGGACGGCGTCCACTACCACTTCGTCTCCGAGGCCGAGTTCGACCGGATGGTCGCCGACGACGAGCTGCTGGAGTGGGCGGTCGTGCACGGCCGGCACCGCTACGGCACGCCGCGGCGGCCGGTCGAGGAGCGGCTGGCGGCCGGAGCGGCGGCGCTGCTCGAGATCGACCTGCAGGGGGCCCGCCAGGTGCGGGCCTCGATGCCGGACGCGCTGTTCGTGTTCCTCGCCCCGCCGTCCTGGGACGAGCTGGTGCGCCGGCTGGTGGGTCGCGGCACCGAGACCGAGGAGGAGCGCGAGCGCCGGCTGACCACCGCCCGCGTCGAGCTGGCGGCCGAGCAGGAGTTCGACACGACGGTCGTGAACGCCGATGTTCGGCAGGCGAGCGACGATCTCGTACACTTGATGGGACTGCCCACGGCGCGCTGAGCCCTCCCGGCCCGCGCCGTCGACCCCCACAGTTCGGAGAGCACCCAGCGTGTCCGGTACCAAGGCCGCCCCCGAGGGCATCACCAACCCGCCGATCGACGACCTGCTCAAGGTCGCCGACTCCAAGTACGCGCTGGTCATCTACGGCGCCAAGCGCGCCCGCCAGATCAACGCCTACTACTCGCAGCTGTCCGAGGGCCTGCTCGAGTACGTCGGCCCGCGCGTCGAGACCCACGTGCAGGAGAAGCCGCTGTCGGTGGCGCTGCGCGAGATCGACGCCGGGCTGCTCACCTGCGAGGCCGACCCCGACGCGGCCCCCAGCAAGGCCTGAGCGACCACCGTCGCGAGCTGGTCCCCGTGACCGCACCCGAGCACGCTCCCGGTGCCGTCCGCCACGTCGTCCTCGGCGTCGCGGGCGGCATCGCCGCGTACAAGGCCGCGTCGCTCCTGCGGCTGCTCACCGAGGGCGGCCACCGGGTGCGGGTCGTGCCGACCCGCGCCGCGCTCGAGTTCGTCGGCGCCCCCACCTGGGCGGCGCTGTCCGGCAAGCCGGTGAGCACCGAGGTCTGGGACGACGTCCACGAGGTGCCGCACGTGCGGCTGGGCCAGCGCGCCGACCTCGTCGTCGTGGCGCCCGCCACCGCCAACGTGCTGGCCAAGGCCGCGCACGGCCTGGCCGACGACCTGCTCACCAACACCCTGCTCACCGCGCGCGGCCCGGTGCTGCTGGCCCCCGCGATGCACACCGAGATGTGGCTGCACCCCGCGACCGTCGCCAACGTCGCGACCCTGCGCTCGCGCGGCGTGGTGGTGATGGACCCCGACGACGGCCGCCTGACCGGCGCCGACACCGGTCCCGGCCGGCTCCCCGAGCCGGAGGACATCGAACAGGTGGCGCTCGCCCTGCTTTCCGACCCGGCCGTGGCGGCACGGATGGCCGCCCGC
>JBQGFI010000347.1:0-3478 GCA_052040065.1 Marmoricola sp. | reverse complement strand
CGAGGTCACCGTCGACCAGGTCTCCAACGGCTCCAAGGGCCTGCTCGACGAGGTCGCCACCGGCAAGATCACCGGCGAGGAGGACATCTGGAGCCACACCGACCTCTACGACTTCCAGGCCAACGTCGACGGTGCCCGCGTGGCCTACGAGGGCCTCGAGCCGCTGCTCGCGGTCAAGGACGCCGGCCTGTCGCAGCAGATCTCGACGGCCTTCGAGGCGCTGCAGGACGAGCTCGACGCCCACCGCGAGGGCGACGGCTTCGTCTCCTACGACACCGTGACCGAGCCGGAGCGCAAGCGCCTCTCCGACGCGGTCAACACCCTCGCCGAGCCGCTCTCGCAGATGACGGCGGCCATCACGCTGTGACCGGACCCTCCTCCCTCTCGCGCCGTCGGCTGCTCGGGGCCGCCGGGGCGGGGGCGCTCGCCGCCGGCACGGGCGCGGTCGGCTACGCCTGGGGCCACGAGCCGCCCGTCGCGCACGCCGCTGCCACCCACCACCCCTTCGAGGGCGAGCACCAGGCGGGCATCGTCACCCCGGCGCAGGACCGGCTCCACTTCGCGGCCTTCGACGTCACCACCGAGTCGCGCGACGCCCTGGTCACGCTCCTGCGGGCCTGGAGCGCGGCGGCGCGCGAGATGGTGGGCGGCGAGGAGGTCGGTGGTGGCCGCGCCACGTCGTACGACGCCCCGCCGCGCGACACCGGCGAGGCGCTCGGGCTGCCGGCGTCGCGGCTGACCCTGACCTTCGGCCTCGGCCCGTCGCTCTTCGACGACCGCTTCGGCCTGGCCGGGCGCCGTCCGGCGTCACTGCAGCGGCTCCCCCACTTCCCCGCCGACCGGCTCGACCCTGCGCGCAGCGACGGCGACCTGTGCGTGCAGGCCTGCGCCGACGACCCGCAGGTGGCGGTGCACGCGATCCGCAACCTGGCGCGGATCGGCTTCGGCACCGTCGCGATGCGGTGGGCGCAGCTCGGCTTCGGGCGCACCTCCTCCACCACCCAGGCGCAGGCGACGCCGCGCAACCTCTTCGGCTTCAAGGACGGGACGGCCAACCTCAAGGCCGAGGAGACCCGGGCGCTGCGCGACTTCAGCTGGGTCGCGCCCGAGGACGACGGTGGCGACTGGCTCGCCGGCGGCAGCTACCTCGTCGCCCGCCGCATCAGCATGGCCATCGAGCCGTGGGACCGCACCTCGCTGCGCGAGCAGGAGGCGCTGGTCGGGCGCGACCGCGTCGAGGGCGCTCCCCTCTCCGGCGGCACCGAGCGCACCGAGCCCGACTTCGCGATCGAGGGGCGCGACGGGCCGCTGATCCCCCGCAACTCTCACGTCCGCCTCGCCCACCCCGACGCCAACGACGGCGTCCGGATGCTGCGGCGCGGCTACAACTTCACCGACGGCACCGACCGCCTCGGCCGGCTCGACGCCGGGCTCTTCTTCATCGCCTTCGTCCGCGACCCGCTGCGCCACTACGTGCCGATGCAGACCCGGCTCTCGCGCGACGACGGCCTCATGGAGTACCTCGAGCACACGGGGTCCGGACTGTGGGCGGTGCCGCCGGGCGTCACGTCGCCGACCGGGTGGGTCGGCGAGACGCTCTTCGGGTGACTGGCAAGGTGGCGCCATGAGCGTCCCGACCCGCACCCTGAACGACGGCCACGAGATCCCGGCGATCGGCTTCGGCACCTATCCGCTGACGGGGGCCGAGGGCGTCGAGACGATGCTCGGCGCCGTCAAGGTCGGCTACCGGCTCCTGGACACCGCGGTCAACTACGACAACGAGTCCGAGGTCGGGGAGGTCGTGCGGCAGTGCGGCGTCCCGCGCGAGCAGCTCTTCGTGACCAGCAAGCTGCCCGGCCGCCACCACGCCTACGACGACGCGCTCGCCTCGATCCAGGGGTCGCTGGAGCGGCTCGGCCTCGACCACCTCGACCTGCACCTGATCCACTGGCCCAACCCCAGCGTCGGGCGGTACGCCGAGGCGTGGCGGGCGCTGGTGGAGGCCCGGGAGCGCGGCTGGGTGCGCTCGATCGGCGTCTCCAACTTCACCCCCGCCCTGCTCGCCGAGGTCGTCGCCGACACGGGCGTCACCCCCGCGGTCAACCAGGTCGAGCTGCACCCTCGCTTCCCGCAGGAGGACCTCCGCGCCGAGCACGCCCGCCTCGGCATCCTCACCGAGGCCTGGAGCCCGATGGGCAAGCGCCGCGCGCCGCTCGACGAGCCGGCGGTGACCGAGGCGGCGTCCCGCCTGGGCGTGACCCCCGGTCAGGTGATCCTGCGCTGGCACGTGCAGCTCGGCTCGCTGCCGATCCCGAAGTCGAGCAGCCGCGAGCGCCAGGTCGCCAACCTCGACGTCTTCTCCTTCGAGCTCACCGACGACGAGGTCTCTGCCATCAGCGCCCTGGCCGAGCCCGACGGCCGCCTCTTCGGTGGCGACCCGGAGACCCACGAGGAGATGTGAGGCCCACCGCCCGGGTGCGGGGCGGCTGTCGTGGGGGGTGCTCTTGGGGCCAAGAGCACCCCGTCCAGCACAACGGGGAGGATCCCGTGCACCTGGTGCCTGCGATCCTCCCCGATCCACCTGCGGGGTGCCGTCGGGGTGAGAGGCACCCGCCTCCCGGGGCCACCGGTCAGTCGACGACCTCGAAGCGCAGGCCGGCGGCCTGGAGCCGGGCGAGCAGGGCGTCGCCCATGGCGACGGCCGTGGTGACCTGGCCGGACGTCGTGGGGGTGTCGTCGAGGGCGAGGCACATCGCCGACTCGGCGAGCATCTTGGCGGTCTCGGTGTAGCCGGGGTCGCCGCCGCTGACCCGGGTGCGGACGACGCGGTCGCCGGCGCGGCCCTCGAAGTCGACGGTGAACCAGCTCTTCTCGCGACGCTGCTCCGAGGGTCCCTGGCCCTGCGGCACCCGGGCGCCGAGGAACCTGCGCACCGGCGGCACCTGGGCGGCCAGCCCGAGCGTGCCGGCGCCGACGACGGCGCCGGCGGTGTAGCGCAGCGTCTTGAGACCCGCGAAGTGGCTGTAGCGGAAGTCCGGGCCGTACGCCGCCAGCGCGGCGCCGGAGCGGGCGACCACGAAGGGGTCGATCGTCGGCAGGGGCAGCAGCCACAGGCCCGCGCGCCGGTCGCGGTGGGGCTTGCCGGCGACGGCGCGCGAGCGGCGTCCCTCGGGACGGGGCTCGGCGGCCCGGCGCTCCTTCATCGCGGCGCTCATCTGCTTGGCCGGCGACGCGGCGCCGAGGAAGGAGTGGAAGGTGCCGCCGGAGAAGGTGGCGTTGGAGCGCACGACGCCCCGCAGCGTGATCGGCTCGTCGGAGCCCAGCTGCTGCACCGTGAAGTAGGCGCCCAGGTCGTGCGGGATGGAGTCGAAGCCGCAGGCGTGCCCCAGGCGGGCGCCCGAGGCGACGGCGGCCTCGTGGTGCTCGAGGTAGGCCCGGTCGACGAACTCCGGCTCCCCGGTGAGGTCGAGGTAGTCGG
>JBQGFI010000346.1:0-5651 GCA_052040065.1 Marmoricola sp. | reverse complement strand
GCTGCTCGCCGCCGCGGCGGCGGGGGTCGCGGCGGCGTACGCCCTGCTGGCGCGCCGCGACGCCGGGGCCGGGCTGCTCGCGACCCGCCACGGGCCCGCACACGCCTCTCCCCCGTTGCTCCGCGGACCCCGGCTGGCCCTCGGGCTGGCCTGGCGGCTGCAGCGGGCCACCGTGGCCGGCTGGGTCGTCGGGCTGCTGCTGAGCGGGCTGATGCTGGGCTCGGTCGGCGACGGGGCCGGCGACATGATCGGCGGGTCCAGCTACTCCCAGGCGGTCTTCGGGTCCGGGTCCGACCTCACCGACGGCTTCTTCGCCACGGTCCTCGCGATGCTCGGGCTGACCGCCGCCGGCTTCGCGCTCTCCTCCGCGCTGCGACCGCGAGCCGAGGAGCGGGCCCACGGCGAGGTGCTGCTGGCCACCTCGCTGACACGGGTCGGGTGGCTGCTCGGCCACACGGTCGTCACCGTCGTCGGCACGGTGGCCGTGCTCGCGGCGGGCGGGATCGGCACCGGGCTGGGCTACGCGCTGGCCACCGGCGAGGACCGGGCCGGGCTGCGGCTCGCGCTGGTCGCGCTCGCCTACGTCGCGCCGGTGCTGGTGCTGAGCGGGGTCGCCCGGCTGCTCCTCGGCCTGGTGCCCCGCTGGGCCGGCCTGGCGTGGGCCGGGCTGGTGCTCGCCTCGGTGGTGCTGCTCTTCGGCGCCACGCTGCAGCTGCCCGACCTGGTCATGGACCTCTCGCCCTTCCAGCACCTGCCGCGGGCACCGGCGGAGGACTTCCGCCTCGCCCCCGTCGCCGTCCTGCTGGCAGTGGCGGCAGCGCTCTCGGCCACCGGCCACCTGGCGCTGCACCGGCGCGACGTCGGCTGAGGGCGGTGGTCTGCGAGCCCTCGCCGACGGGGCCGAGCGGGCCTAGGCTCGGCGTGTGACCGGCCAGCTCCTCGAGCGCGGGCGCGAGCTGTCTGCCCTGCTCGCGGCCACACGGGCCGCCGCCACCGGTCAGGGGGCGGTCGCGCTGCTCCACGGCGAGGCGGGCATCGGGAAGTCGACGCTGGTCGAGGAGCTGCGCAGACGGGTGGAGGGCGACGACCCGGCCGGCCGCGTGCTGGTGGGCCACTGCGACGACCTGGCGACGCCGCGGCTGCTGGGGCCGCTGCGGGACCTCGGCCCGGCGGTGGGGGCCAGCCTGGCTGCCGCCCTGCGCGGCGACGACCGCGACCGACAGCTGGCGGCGCTCGCCGACGAGCTCGGCTGGCCCGGTCACCCCACCGTGCTCGTCGTCGAGGACGCGCACTGGGTCGACGAGGCCACCCTCGACGTGCTGCGGGTCCTCGTGCGCCGTCTCGACGACCTGCCGGCGGTGCTGCTGCTCACCTACCGCGAGGTCGACCGCCGCCATCCGCTCCACCGGCTGCTCGCCGCGGCGCACCGGGGCCGGTGCACCGACCTCCCCCTGCCGCCGCTCACGGCGCCGGCGGTCGCGGCGCTGGGCGGTGACGCCGAGCTGCACCGGGTCACCGGGGGCAACCCGTTCTTCGTCCACGAGGTCCTCTCCGGCGGGGGCGGCGTGCCCCGCAGCGTCGTGGAGTCGGTGCTGGCCCGGCTCGACCACCTCTCCCCCGCCGCCCGGACCGCCGTGGAGCAGCTCTCGGTGCTCACCGCCCCCGCCACCGGCGACCTCGTCGCCGACCTGGTCCCCGGCGGCTTCGAGACCCTGGCCGCTGCCGAGGAGCACGGCCTCCTCTCCGTCGCGCCCCGCAGCGTCGCCTTCCGCCACGAGCTCACGCGGCGAGCCGTCGTCGACGCCCTGCCCGCCGCCCGGCGCACCGCCTGCCACGCCGCGGCACTCGGCGCCCTCGACCGCCCGGGTGCCGACGTCGCCACGCTGGTGCACCACGCCGTCGGGGCGGGCGACGCCGCGACGGTGGTGCGGGTGGGGCCCGGCGCGGCCCGTGCGGCCGCCGCCGCCGGGGCGCACCTGCAGGCGGCAGCGCACTACCGCGCCGTCCTGGAGCACCGGGAGCTGGTCGAGCAGACCCTGGGCGACACCGGCCTCGCCGCGCTGCTCCAGGAGTCGGCCATCGAGGGGTACGCCGTGGGCGACGGCGACCGGGTGGCGCTCGACGACCAGTGCGAATCCGTGGCGCTGCGGCGACGGCTGGGCGACCCGCGGGCCCTCGGCACCGCGCTGCGGTGGCTCTCGCGGATCGCCTGGTGGTGCGGCGACGGCCGCCTCGCCGCCCGGGCCGGCTCGGAAGCGGTCGCCCTGCTCGACGCGCACGGCAGCACCGCCGAGCAGGCCCTCGCCCACAGCAACCTCTCGCAGCTGGCGGTGCTCGGCACCCGGCTGGCGCAGGCCCAGACCCACGCCCGCCGCGCCATCGAGCTGGCGCGCGAGGCCGACGACCCGGTCGTCGAGCTGCACGCGCTCAACAACCTCGGCCTGGCCCGCTGGAAGGCCGGCGAGGACGACGGTCGCGGGCTGCTGGAGGACTCGCTGCACCGCGCGCTGCGGCTGGGCGCCGACGAGCACGCGATCCGGGCCTACTGCAACCTGGCCTGGCAGTGCCTGGCCACCGGGCTGCTCGACGACGCGGCGGCGTACCTCGACGACGCGCTGGTGCACGCCGAGCGCGCCGAGCACGTCGCCTTCGCCCGCTACCTCTCGGTGGAGAAGGCGATGGTGGCGGTGGCCCGCAGCGAGTGGGACGCCGCCCGCGAGCTCGCGCTCGCCGGTCGCGACGCGACGCTCCCGATCCGCTGCGGCGCCGTCACCGTGCTGGCCCAGGTCGCGCTGCGCACGGGCGACCCCGCGGCCGACCGGCTCGCCGACGAGGCCTGGAGGATCGCCGCCGGGCTCGACGAGGTGCAGCGCACCGGACCGGCCGCCGTGGTGCTGGCGGAGCGGGCCCTGCTGCGCTCCGACGGCACCGGGCGCGAGGAGGTCGCGCGGGTGCGCGACGAGGCGGCGGGCTGGGGCTACCTCGCCTTCGTCGAGCAGCTCGACTGGTGGCTCGCGGCGGCGTACGGCGAGGGCGAGCGCGACTGGGCCGCCGAGGCGACCTCGCTGGCCTCGCGCGGCTACCGCTACGAGTCGGCGCTGGCGCTCTCGCTGGTCACGCAGCCCGACTCCCGGCGCCAGGGGCTGGAGCGCCTCGACGCACTCGGCGCGCGACCGCTGGCCGACCGGGTGCGCCGCGGGCTGGTGCGCGACGGCGCCGCGGCCGTACCGCGCGGACCGCGCCCCGAGACGCGGGCCCACCCCGCCGGCCTGACACCGCGCCAGGTGGAGGTGCTGCGGCTGCTGGCCGAGGGGTGCAGCAACGCCGAGATCGCGGCGCGGCTCGTGCTCTCGGTGCGCACGGTCGACCACCACGTCGCAGCCGTGCTGCACAAGTGCGGCACCTCCTCCCGGCACGACGCCGTGGCCCACGCCGGCGCCGCGGGGTGGCTGGAGCCGCTCGCCTCCCGAGATGGGTAGTCGCGGCGCCCGACCTGGGTGGCCCTCACCGATGCCCGGCGGCCGCGCACGGCCGTAGAACCGAGGGGACACCAGACCGGACCACCGGAGGGACCCCGCCATGAGCACCACGACCGCCACCGACACCGACCGCGCCCTCAAGCAGCGCCACCGCGCCATGTGGGCGCTGGGCGACTACCCCGCCGTGGCCCGCGACGTCATCGCCGACCTCGGCCCCGTCCTCGTCAGCGCCACGCACCTCCAGGAGGGCACCCGGGTGCTCGACGTGGCCGCGGGGAGCGGCAACGTCGCCCTGCCCGCCGCCCGCACCGGGGCCGAGGTGATCGCCTCGGACCTCACCCCCGAGCTGCTGGACGCCGGACGCCGGCAGGCCGAGGCCGAGGGGCTGACGCTGGAGTGGCAGGAGGCCGACGCCGAGGACCTGCCGCACGCGGCCAACTCCTTCGACACGGTCGTCTCGTGCGTGGGCGTGATGTTCGCCCCGCACCACCAGCAGGCGGCCGACGAGCTGGTGCGCGTGTGCCGGCCGGGCGGGACGGTGGGCCTGATCAGCTGGACGCCGTCCGGCTTCATCGGCCGGCTCTTCGCCACGATGAAGCCGTACGTCGCTGCCCCGCCGCCCGGCGTCAGCCCGCCGCCGCTGTGGGGCGACGAGCAGCACGTCCGCGACCTGCTCGGCGACCGCGTCACCGACGTCCGCGCCGAGCGACGCACGCTGCGGGTCGGCGCCTTCGCGCGTCCCGAGGACTTCCGCGACTTCTTCAAGCGCGCCTACGGACCCACGATCGCGGCGTACCGCGGTCTCGCCGACGACCCCGACCGGGCCGCCGAGCTCGACGCGGCGCTGGCGGACCTCGCGCGGGGGGCGATGTCCGACGGCGGCGAGATGGACTGGGAGTACCTGCTGCTCGTGGCGCGCGTCGTGTGAGCGGCAGGCTCGGAGGACAGGCTCAGAGGACGGCGTCGAGGAAGGACCGGGTCTCGGGATGGGAGGGCGAGCCGATCAGCCGGGACGGCGGCCCCTCCTCGAGGATGCGGCCCTCGTGGAAGAAGGCCATCCGGTCGGCGACCTCGCGGGCGAAGCCCATCTCGTGGGTGACCACCATCATCGTCATGTGCAGGTCGGTGGCCAGGGTGCGCATCACCGAGAGCACCTCCCCGGTGAGCTCGGGGTCCAGGGCGGAGGTGGGCTCGTCGAAGAGCATCACGTCGGGCTGCATCGCCAGCGCCCGCGCGATCGCCACCCGCTGCTGCTGGCCGCCGGAGAGCCGGATCGGGTGCTCGTCGGCCTTGTCGGCGAGCCCCACCCGGTCGAGCAGGTCACGCGCGCGCCGGGTGATCTCGGCGTCGGACCCCCGACCGGCGCACCTCGGGGCGCACGTGACGTTCTCCATCACGGTCATGTTGGGGAAGAGGTTGAACTGCTGGAAGACCATGCCGACGTGCAGCCGCAGCTGCCGCACCTGCTCGCGCTTGCGGCGGGTGCGGTGGCCGCCGCCCAGCCGGATGCCGGCGACCTCGATGGTGCCCTCGGTGGGGTCCTCGATGAAGTTGACGCAGCGCAGCACGGTCGACTTGCCGGAGCCGGAGCGACCGAAGACGACGACAACCTCGCCGCGGCGTACCTCCATGTCGACGCCGCGCACGACCTCGAGCTGGCCGAAGCTCTTGTGCAGGCCCTCGATGCGGACAACGACGTCGTCGCTGCTCATGCCGTGCCTCCTCGTGCCCGGCCGAGCCGGCGCTGGACCCGCGCGACGTGGGTGCGGTCGTAGCCACGGCCGACCCGTGCCTCGAGCCGCGACTGCAGGAAGGTGAAGACGACGGTCAGCGCCCAGTACATCAGCGCGACCGCGACGTAGGCCTCGAGGTTCTTGAAGTCGGCCTTGCCGACCAGTTGCCCCCGCCGGAAGATCTCCGCGCTCGCGGCCGTCACGCCGAGGAAGGAGACCAGCGCGGTGTCCTTCATCATCGCGATGAACTCGTTGCCGGTCGGCGGAATGATGACGCGGAAGGCCTGCGGCAGCACCACCTTGGTCATCTTCTGGCGGTAGCTCATGCCGAGCGCCTCGGCCGCCTCGCCCTGGCCGCCCGCCACCGACTGGATCCCGGCGCGGAAGATCTCGGTCATGTAGGCGCCGTAGTTCAGCCCGAGCGCCAGCGTGCCGGCGG
>JBQGFI010000345.1:0-7867 GCA_052040065.1 Marmoricola sp. | reverse complement strand
TGTTGGCGGCCGCGGAGAGGCCGGTGGCCGTGACGCCCGACAGGGCCAGCACCAGCGCCGCCGAGGCGGCGCTCGAGCGCTGGGCCCCGGCCCGGGTGCGCTGCCTCCAGCCGCCGCGCGGCCGCAGCGGGGTGGCGGCCTCCGGGGCGGCGCGGCCCAGCAGCGCCGCCAGCTCGGGCGAGGGCGACGGCGCCGGCGGGGGCTCGGCCAGCGCCCGCAGGTCGAGCAGCAGCTCCTCGGCCTCCTCGGGCGGGGCGCCCATCGCCAGGAGCTCGTCGCGCAGGTCGTCGAGGACGCGGGTCATCGCGCTGCCTCCCTGGAGTCCATCAGCTCGCGCAGCCGCGCGAGCCCGCGCCGCTGCAGCTGCTTGACGGCGGGCACGGTCTTGCCGGGCACCGCGGCCGTCTGCTCCAGCGACAGGTCGGCGATGACGCGCAGCGTCACGACCGCGCGCTGGTCGTCACCGAGCCGGGCCATCAGAGCCACCGCGCGCTCGGCCTCGACCGAGCGCACCGCCGCGTGCTCCGCCGACTCCGAGACCCGGTCGTCGTGCTCGGGCTCGTCGGGCAGGCTCGCGGGGCGGCGGGCGCGGCGGCGGAGGTCGTCGACCACCCGGGCGTGGGCCACGGAGAAGACCAGCGTGCGCAGCCCCTCGACGCCGCCCCGGAGCGCGGCGAGCCGGGGGTGCACCCCCAGGAAGACCTCGCTGGTGAGGCCCTCGGGGTCCTCGACGCCCCGGGCGCGCAGGTAGCCGAGCACCTGCGGGGAGAGCGCGTCGTACACCTCGCCGAACGCCGCCGGGTCACCCGCCGCAGCGCGGCCGACGACCTCCTCGGACAGCTCCACGTGCGACGACTCCTGGCCTGGTCGGTGACCCGAGCAGCCTGTCGGCCACCAACGGGGGGTAGGGGTGGCCGACAGGCTACGTCATCGGGGGTGCCGGAGCGCGCGGCCGAGGCCGCGCTGCTCCGCACCGACGCCACGGTCGACCCGGTGGTCGGCCGTGGAGGCGGGACGCTCACGGGACTCCTCGCCGCAGGAGGTGGTGACGATGCACTGGGCACGCGGCATGGCCGGCATCGGCTCCCCCCTCTGGTCTCGAGTCGCCCTCGTGAACCTTTCCACCCCGGTAATCGACGCGGGACCGAAAAGGTTCCGCGGCAATTTCGGAGGAGGTCGCGCGCCGGGGTGTGAGCGCCTCCGACGGACCGGAGGGAGGCGGCGCTCAGCGGCTGAAGCGCTTGTCGCGCTCCTCGGCGTTGATGTCGGCCTGGAACTGGTAGCGCATCACGACGTCCATGAAGACCCGCCAGTCGACGTCACGCGCCTGGACGATGGACCAGTTGTCGCGGTAGTGGCCGAAGGCCACCGAGCCGTCGCGCACCAGCATGTCGACCCCGGGGTCCTCCATGTCGTAGCGCTGCGTGGCGGAGCTGCGCACGATCTCGACCACCGAGCCCGTGACGATCACCTTCTGCGGCACCGTGACGGTCAGGAAGACCCAGCAGATCACGCAGACGATCGCCGCGCCGCCCGCGAGGACGAGGTCGCCGGTCGACTGCAGCTGCCAGCCGCGCCAGCCGGAGGCCGCCGTGGCGACGGCGGCCACGATCCCCAGCATGGCGATGCCCTTGCGGCCCGGACTGCGCGCCACGTACACGTGGTCGGGCTTGGCGGAGCCGGGACGGGTGGCCATGGTCCGAGAGTGCCACGACGAGAGCCCCCTCAGTGGCGAAACGCCCCATTTGGTCCTCTGACAGGGTGGCGACGTGACCGACGCACCGCTCGTGCTCACGCTGCGGCTCGCCGAGGCCGACCAGCGTCGCTTCGAGCGCGAGCGCGCCGCCCTCTTCCCCGCGGGCCGCACGCAGGTGGGCGCCCACGTCACCCTCTTCCACGCCCTGCCCGCCGACCTGCGCCTCGAGGTCGAGGCCGAGCTGGCCGCCGTGCACGACGTACGCCGCCCGGCCGTGACGGTGCGGGGCGTCCGCTCGCTCGGCCGCGGGGTCGCCTACGACCTGTCCTGCGACTGGGTCGAGGAGCGTCACGCGCAGTGGCGCCGGCGCTGGCACGGCCGGCTGACCCGCCAGGACGACGCCGGGCTGCGACTGCACGTCACGGTGCAGAACAAGGTCGAGCCCGCGGTCGCCCGCCGGACCCTGGAGCGGCTGCGTCGCGACCTGGAGCCCTGGACCACCGAGGCCGTGGCGCTGCAGCTGTGGCGCTACGACGGCGGACCGTGGACCCACCTCGCCGACGGGCCGTTCGGCCCGTGACTACCCCTGGGGGGTGGTGATCTCGATCGACTGGGAGAGGTACTGGGCGGCCCCGACGCGCTTGATCGCCTCGAGCTGCGCCTCGAACCACTCGGCGTGCTGCTCCTCGTCGCGGACCATGTCCTCGAAGACGTCGGCGGTGCCGTGGTCGCCGAGCGTGTGGCACTCCTCGGCGGAGGCGTTGAACTGCGCGACGGCGGCCTTCTCGCTCTCGTAGGCCAGCGCCAGCATCTCCTCGGCGGTCTCGCCGATCGTGATGTTGCCCAGGCGCTGCACGTTGGGGTGGCCCTCGAACATCAGGATCCGGTTGATCAGGTCGTCGGCGTCCTTCATCTCGTCGATGGAGAGGTCGTAGAAGACCTTGCCGAGCTTGGGCAGGCCCCAGTTGTCGAGCATCCGGGCGTGCAGGAAGTAGGTGTTGGTGACCGTCAGCTCGAAGGTCAACGCGTCGTTGAGGAGCTCCACCACCCGAGGGCTAACTGGCTGCAACATCGACTCCCGTCGTCGGCGCGGCGCTCTCCCGGGCCGCGATCGCCACATGCTCGCACAGCACGCGGCGGACGGCGAAGATGCAGGACCCGCACTCCTGCCCGGCCCCGGTCGCCTTGCACACCTGCGCGGTGGTGCGGGCCCCGGCCTTGATGGCCTCCTCGACCTGGCGCTCGCCGACGACGGCGCAGTGGCAGAAGATCACGCGGCGCTCCGGATCCGAGACGGCGACAAGGACGACGCAGGCAAGGCTTGCCTAAGAAGTGGCGAGCGTCAACCCGGGAGCGACGCACGTCACGCGCTCGTGTGCGGACCCCCGCCCCGGGTACGTCACGGTCATGGCCTCCTCCGAGACCCTGCCCCCGCACGTCCTCGTCCTCTTCGGCGCCACCGGCGACCTGGCGGCCCGCAAGCTCTTCCCCGGGCTCTACCGGCTCGCCGCGGCGGGGCGGCTGCCCGAGGACTACCGGGTGATCGGCAGCGGTCGCCACTCCCCCGGCAGCGACGACGACTTCCGCACCCAGGTGCGCGACGGCCTGCGCGAGACCGTCGACGACCTCGACGACGCCCTGCTGGACGAGTTCCTCGCCCGGATCTCCTTCCAGACCTCCGACGCCGACGACGGCAGCGACCTCGCCCGCGCCGTCGGTGACGCGGAGAGCGACCTGGGCGACGACGTACGCCGTCTCGTCTACCTCTCGGTGCCGCCTGCGGCGATGCCCGGCATGATCGCGATGCTCGGCCGCGAGAAGCTCACCGAGCGCGCCCGGCTGGTGATGGAGAAGCCCTTCGGCCTCGACCTCGAGAGCGCCCGCGAGCTCGACCGCAGCGTCAAGGAGGTCGCGGAGGAGGACCAGGTCTTCCGCATCGACCACTTCCTGGGCAAGGAGGCGGTGCAGAACATCCTGGCGCTGCGCTTCGCCAACGGCCTCTTCGAGCCGGCGTGGAACCGGCACAACCTGGCCTCGGTGCAGATCGACGTGCCCGAGGACCTCGGCATGGAGGGGCGCGGCTCCTTCTACGAGTCCACCGGCTGCCTGCGCGACATGATCTCCACCCACCTGTGCCAGCTGCTCGGCTTCGTCGCGCTGGAGGACCCGGGCCGCTTCGAGGAGAAGGCGGTGCGCGACGCGAAGTCGCAGGTCTTCGCCGACCTCCAGCCGCTCGACCCCGCCCACGTCGTCCTGGGCCAGTACGACGGCTACCGCGACGAGGACGACGTGGCCGAGGACTCCGACGTCGAGACCTTCGTGGCGATCGAGGCCCACGTCGACAACGACCGCTGGCGGGGCGTGCCCTTCTACCAGCGCACCGGCAAGCGGCTCGCCGTCTCCGACCGGGTCATCACGCTGCGCTTCAAGGGCCCCGACTGCACCCTCTTCGACGTCGACGAGGACGGCACCTGCCCGGCCCCCGGCTCGCTGCCGCCCAACGACCTGGTGCTGCGCCTGACCGACGACGCCGAGATCCACGTCGAGCTGCGCGCCAAGCGCCCCGGTCCCGACATGGAGCTGGTGCCGGCGGTGATGCACCTGCACGTGGCCGAGGCAGCCGACGGGTCCTCCCCCCTGGAGGCCTACGAGCGGCTGCTGCTCGACGTGATGCGGGGCGACCAGACGCTCTTCACCCGGGCCGACGAGGTCGACCGGCTGTGGCAGGTCGTCGCGCCGGTGCTGGAGAACCGCCCCGAGGTGCACCGCTACGAGCAGGGCTCGTGGGGTCCCCAGGCCGCCAGCGACCTGCCGGGCGGCGGGTGGCAGCTCGAGCACTCCCCCTCGCATGGCTGAGGAGCTCGCGCGCGGCGGCGACGACTTCCTGCCGATCGCCCACCACGGGCTGATCGGCGACCTGCGCACCTGCGCGCTGGTGGGGGCCGACGGCACCATCGACTGGTTCTGCGCCGGCCGCTTCGACTCCCCCAGCGTCTTCGGCTCGATCCTCGACCCCGAGCGCGGCGGCGCCTGGCGGCTCGGGTCGCGCGCCGACGACGTCCGGACCTCGCAGTTCTACCTGCCCGACAGCAACATCCTGGTCACCCGCTTCATGACCGAGCGCGGGGTGGCCGAGGTGCACGACTTCATGCCCGTGCTGCGCACCAAGGACCCCGACCACCGGCAGCGCGTCGTACGCCGGGTGAGCGCCGTGCGCGGCACGGCCGAGCTGCACATGCGGCTCACCGCCCGCCCCGACTACGGCCGGATCGCGAGCACGGTCGAGCCGGTCGAGCACGGACTGCTGATCACCGGCGACGGCGTCCGTCTCGGGCTGACGGCGAGCTGCGACCTCGACGTGAGCGACGGGTCCGCGACGGCGACCTTCGACCTGGCGCAGGGCGAGGAGGTCCTCTTCGTGCTCGAGGTGCTCGACGACGAGGCCGAGGTGGCCTCGCCGGCGCAGGTCGACAGCGACCGGCTGCTGCAGCGCACCGCCGACTTCTGGCGCGCCTGGATCGGGCGCTCGAGCTACCGCGGTCGCTGGCGCGAGACCGTCCACCGCTCCGCGCTGACCCTCAAGCTGCTCACCCACGAGCCGAGCGGGGCCGTCATCGCCTCCCCCACCACCTCGCTGCCCGAGGCGATCGGTGGCGAGCGCAACTGGGACTACCGCTACGTGTGGATCCGTGACGCCGCCTTCAGCCTCTACGCGCTGCTGCGGCTGGGCTTCACCGAGGAGGCCGCCGACTTCGTGCGCTGGCTCTCCGAGCGGATGGGCGAGGACCACGACGGCGACGACCTCGGGCCGCTGCGGGTGCTGTACACCATCGACGGCGACCTCCCCCACGAGCGCGAGCTCGACCACCTGCGGGGCTACCGCGACTCCCGGCCCGTCCGCGTGGGCAACGGCGCCGTCGACCAGCTGCAGCTCGACATCTACGGCGAGCTGATCGACTCGGTCTACCTCTTCAACAAGTACGGCCCCGGCATCAGCGCCGACGCGTGGGCCGACCTGACCAAGGCGCTGGAGTGGCTGCTCGACAACTGGGACCGCCCCGACGCCGGCATGTGGGAGATCCGCGACGAGCCGCGGCACCACACCACCTCGCTGCTGATGTGCTGGGTCGCCATCGAGCGGATGATGCGCACGGCGCGGCAGCGCGGCCTCCCGGGCGACCTGTCGTCGTGGGCGGCGGTGCGCGACCAGATCTACGAGCGGCTGATGGACCGGCACTGGAACGACGAGATCGGTGCCTTCACACTGCACGACCAGGGCACGGACCTCGACGCCGGCGTGCTGCTCATGCCGTTGCTGAAGTTCGTGGCCCCCAACGACCCGCGCTTCCTCTCCACCCTGGCCGCGGTCGAGGAGCGGCTGGTCTCCGACAGCCTCGTCTTCCGCTACGACGTCGAGGCCTCGCCCGACGGCCTCGACGGCGACGAGGGCACCTTCTCGCTGTGCTCCTTCTGGTACGTCGAGGCGCTCACCCGCGCCGGCCGGCTCGACGACGCCCAGCTGGCGCTGGAGAAGATGTTCACCTACGCCAACCACCTCGGCCTCTACGCCGAGCAGGTCGGCCTCGCCGGCGAGCAGCTGGGCAACTTCCCCCAGGCCTTCACCCACCTCTCGCTGATCTCCGCCGCCCTCAACCTCGACCACCAGCTGGGCTGAGCGGCGGCGGTCCGTGCCGCTGCCCCTCAGGTACGCCGCTTCATCCGGCGGCTGAACTCGCGCTCGATCTCGCGGGACGCCTCGCGCTCGCCGAGGGCGTGACGCTTGTCGTAGTCGCGCTTGCCGCGGGCCAGGGCGATCTCGACCTTGGCGCGCCCGCCGGAGAAGTAGACCGACAGCGGGACGAGGGTGGTGCCCTTGGCCTCGAGCCGGCGCTCGATGCGGCTGATCTCGCGGCGGTTGAGCAGCAGCTTGCGCTTGCGGCGCACGGCGTGGTTGGTCCAGGTGCCCTGGGCGTACTCCGGGATGTGCACCTGGTGCAGCCACACCTCGCCGCCCCCGGGACCGGCCTCGACGTCGGCGAAGCCGTCGGTCAGCGAGCAGCGGCCGGCGCGGAGCGCCTTGACCTCGGTGCCGGTGAGCACCAGGCCGGCCTCCCAGGTCTCCTCGATCGCGTAGTCGTGGCGCGCCTTGCGGTTGCGCGCGACGACCAGCTCCGGCTGCGTTGCCCTCACCCGACGATGGTGGCAGTCAGGAGCCCGACTCCGCGATCTGCTTGATGGCCCCCAGCGTCCGGGGGATGCCGTCGAGCGCCGCCCGGGTGCGCTCCTCGACCTGCGCGGCGGCGTCGTCGCCGTAGCGCTTCTCGAACATCGCGAGCCCGGCCGGCAGGAAGTCCCAGGTCTCGGTGAGCCGGGTGCCGCCCTGCACGGGCTCCATCTCGAAGCCCCAGCGCACGAAGCCGTCGCCGACGTGCCAGGCGAACTCCCGGCCGCGGGAGGCGACCACGACCTGCGAGCGGGTCTCCCAGGTGCGCGAGGGCGTGACGTTGCGCCCGGTGAACCACGACCCGACGGCGCCGGGCACGACGTCGTCGTCCCACCAGCACTCCTGGCAGATCGGGCTCCACTCACCGGTGCGCGTGACGTCGCTGACCAGGTCGTAGAGGCGCTCGGGCGACGCCTCGACGACGAGTGACTCCTGGTGGTGGCGGGGTGAGGTCTCCATGCCCCCAGCCTGCCAGGATCGGGGCCATGGTCACCCTCGGCACCCACCCGACCCCCGTCGAGCCCGCGCCACGGCTGGCAGCGGCGCTGGGCCTCGACGAGCGCGACCTGTGGGTCAAGCGCGACGACCTGCTCGGCCTGGGCGCGGGGGGCAACACGGGGCGCAAGATCGCGCGCACCGCCACGGCCGCCGTCGCGCGCGGCGCCACGACGCTGGTGACCACCGGAGCGGCGCAGAGCAACCACGCCCGCGTCACCGCTGCGGCCGGCGCGCGCCTGGGCCTGGCGGTCGAGCTCGTGCTGCGCGGCGAGCAGCCTGCGGCGCCGACCGGCAACCTGCTGCTCGACGCGATGTTCGGCGCGACCCTGCGCTGGTCCGGCGACGTCGACACCCCGACGCTCGAGCGGCTCGCGGTCGAGCGCGTCGCCGAGCTCGGCCCCACCGCCGCGCTGATCCCGTACGGCGGCTCCGACGCCGTCGGGGCAGCG
>JBQGFI010000344.1:0-9936 GCA_052040065.1 Marmoricola sp. | reverse complement strand
GGAGATGGACGCCCTCGCCGACGTCGAGGTGCCCGAGGAGACCGCGGCGGAGGCCATCGGCGCCACCGTGGTGATCAAGCTCAACGGCGGCCTCGGCACCTCGATGGGCATGGACCGGGCCAAGTCGCTGCTCTGCGTGCGGCGCGGACTGTCCTTCCTCGACGTCATCGCCCGCCAGGTGCTGCACCTGCGCCGCGAGTACGGCGCCACCCTGCCCCTGCTCTTCATGAACAGCTTCCGCACCTCCGAGGACACCCTCGCCGCGCTGGCCCGCTACGACGACCTCGCCGTCGACGGCCTGCCGCTGGACTTCCTGCAGAACAAGGAGCCCAAGCTCCTCGCCAAGGACCTCACGCCGGTCTCGTGGACCAAGGACCCCTCGCTGGAGTGGTGTCCACCCGGCCACGGCGACCTCTACACCGCGCTGCTCGGCAGCGGCATGCTCGACCGGCTGATCGAGGCGGGCTACCGCTACGCCTTCGTCTCCAACTCCGACAACCTCGGCGCGGTGCCCGACGCCCGCGTCGCCGGCTGGTTCGCCTCGACGGGCGCGCCCTTCGCCATCGAGGCGGTGCGGCGCACGCCGTCCGACCGCAAGGGCGGCCACTTCGCCCGCCGCAAGGAGGACGGCCGGATCGTGCTGCGCGAGACCGCGCAGACCCCCAAGGCCGACCAGGAGGCGCTGCAGGACCTGTCCCGGCACCGCTACTGCTCCACCAACAACCTGTGGTTCGACCTCGAGCGGATGCGCGAGGCGCTGCGCGCCCGCGACGGCGTGCTCGGGCTGCCGATGATCCGCAACGAGAAGACCGTCGACCCCAGCGACGCGAGCAGCCCGAAGGTGATCCAGATCGAGACCGCGATGGGTGCGGCGATCGAGGTCTTCGACGACTCCCGGCTGATCGAGGTCGGGCGTGACCGCTTCGTGCCGGTCAAGACGACCAACGACCTGCTGGTGCTGCGCTCCGACGCCTACGACCTCGGCTCCGACTTCGTGCTCGACCAGGTGCCCGGCGAGATCCCCTTCGTCGACCTCGACGACGACCACTACAAGCGGGTGCACGACTTCGACCACCGCTTCCAGAACGGCGCGCCTTCGTTGAAGGACGCCGAGTCGCTGGTGGTCAAGGGCGACTGGAGCTTCGGCCCCGGGGTGGTCGTCAAGGGCAGCGCGACGCTCGAGGGCGACCACGGCCGGGTCGAGGCGCGCAGCGTCATCGGCGACGGGGCCTGACCCGATGCCGCTGCGCTCGGTCGACGAGCACCTCCAGGCCGTGCTGGGGCAGGTCGAGCCGCTCCCGCCCATCGACCACCCGCTGCTCGACGCCATCGGCCTCGCGGTCACCGACGACGTGCACGCCGACGTGGCGCTGCCGCGCTTCGACAACTCCGCGATGGACGGCTACGCCGTGGTCTTCCGCGACGTCGCCGAGGCGGGGGAGCGCCCGGTGCACCTCCCGGTCGTCGGCGAGATCGCAGCCGGCCAGACCACGATCCACTCGCTCGCCCCCGGTACCGCCGTCCGGATCATGACCGGCGCGCCGGTGCCCCTCGGGGCGACCGCGGTGGTGCCCTTCGAGTGGACCGAGGAGAGGGACGGCGAGGTCGTCATCTCGCAGGCCCCCGAGGAGCGCCAGCACGTGCGCCGCGCCGGCGAGGAGGTCGCCGAGGGCGATCTGCTGCTGCGCGCCGGCGAGGTGATCGGCACCCGGCAGGTCGGCCTGCTCGCGGCGCTCGGCCGCGGTCGCGTGCTCACCTCGCCCCGGCCGCGCGTGGTGGTGATGTCGACCGGCGCCGAGCTGGTCGAGCCCGGCCGCGAGCTGGCGGGCGACCAGATCTACGACTCCAACAGCTACCTGCTCGCCGCCGCGGTGCGCGCGCACGGCGGCATCCCGCTGCGCGCCCGCGCCACGAGCGACGAGCCGGAGGCCTTCGCCGCCGCGCTCGAGGACCAGCTGCTCCGCGCCGACCTCGTGGTCACCAGCGGCGGCGTCAGCAAGGGCACCCACGACGTCGTCAAGGAGGTGCTGCTCGACGGCGGCAGGTTCGGTGAGCGCCTGGCAGGGCACGTCGACTTCGTGGAGGTCGCCATGCAGCCGGGCAAGCCGCAGGGCTTCGGCGTGCTGGGTCCCGACGCCACCCCGGTCTTCACGCTGCCCGGCAACCCGGTCTCGGCGTACGTCTCCTTCGAGGTCTTCGTGGTCCCGGTCCTGCGCCGGCTCGCGGGGCGGCCCGCGGCCGGACGCCGCCTCGTGCCGGGGCGCCTGACCGAGCCGGTGCGGTCGATGCGGGGGCGCCAGCAGCTGCTGCGCGCCGAGACGTCGTACGCCGGCGGCGCGCTGCGCGTCACGCCCGTGGGCGGCGCCGGCTCGCACCTGATCGCGGGGCTGTCGGCGGCCGACGCGCTCGTCGTGCTCGACGCCGACGTGACCCACGCCGACCGCGACGACCTGGTGCCGGTGCTGCTGCTCGACCCCCGGGGCGGGGGCGCGTCGTGACCGGCGCAGAGACCGGCGAGCAGCCGTCGCGGCTGACGCACGTCGACGAGTCCGGGGCCGCCCGGATGGTCGACGTCGGTGAGAAGGCGGTGACCCAGCGCACCGCGACGGCCACCGGCCGCGTGCTGGTCTCGCCCCGGGTCGTCGAGCTGCTGCGCGGCGACGGCGTGCCCAAGGGCGACGCGCTCGGGGTGGCCCGCGTCGCCGGCATCATGGCGGCCAAGCGCACGCCCGACCTGGTGCCGCTGTGCCACCCGCTGGCGATCTCCGGGGTGAGCGTCGACCTCGTGGTCGACGACGACGCGGTGGCGCTCAGCGCCACGGTGCGCACCACCGACCGCACCGGGGTCGAGATGGAGGCGCTCACCGCGGTCTCGGTCGCGGCCCTCACCGTCGTCGACATGGTCAAGGCGGTCGACAAGGGCGCGGTGATCACCGACATCCGGGTCGAGACCAAGACCGGCGGCGCGTCGGGGGACTGGCGTCGTGGCTGACCGGCCCCCCTTCCGTGCCGAGGTGGTCGTCGCCTCCAACCGGGCCGCGGCCGGGGTCTACGACGACACCACCGGTCCCCTGATCGTCGAGGCGCTGCGCGCCGACGGCTGGACCGTGGAGAGCCCCGTCGTCGTGCCCGACGGCGAGCCGGTGGGGGAGGCGATCCGCGCGGCCGTCGACGGCGGCGCCCGCGTCGTGCTCACCACCGGCGGCACCGGGCTGACGCCCACCGACCGGACCCCCGAGGTCACCCGGGCCCTGCTCGACGTCACGGTGCCCGGCATCGCCGAGGCGATCCGCGCCCACGGCACGGCGAAGGGCGTCGCCACCGCGTCGCTCTCGCGCGGCGTCGCCGGCGTGGTGGGCCAGGCGCTCGTGGTCAACCTGCCCGGCTCCCGCGGCGGGGTGAAGGACGGCCTCGCGGTCGTCGTCCCCCTGCTGCGGCACGCCGTGGAGCAGATCGTCGGGAGCGACCACTGAGCCGCGCGGCCGGATCGCCGCCCGGCTGGCCCGCCGTGCTCGAGGCGCAGCTGCCGTCGGGGCACGTCCGGCTGCGCCCGCTCACCCAGGCCGACCGGCACGTCTGGCGGCGGCTCCGCCAGGCCAACGCCGAGTGGCTGAGCCCGTGGGACGCCACGCCGCCCGCCGACTCGCAGGCGCAGCCGCGCAGCTTCCCCGCGATGGTGCGCGCCATGAGGCGCGACGCCCGCGCCGGCCGCCAGCTGCCCTTCGTGGTCGAGCACGAGGGCGACTTCGTCGGCCAGCTCAGCGTCAACAACGTCGTGCGGGGCTCGGCGCAGTTCGCCTCCATCGGCTACTGGGTCGACCGCGAGCACGCCGGGCTGGGCATCATCCCCGCCGCGCTCGCGATGGCCGTCGACCACTGCTTCGGTCCGGTCGGGCTGCACCGCGTCGAGGTCGCGATCCGCCCGGAGAACGCCAACTCGCTGCGGGTGGTGGAGAAGCTCGGCTTCGTCGAGGTCGGCTACGCCCCCGGCTACCTGCACATCGACGGCGCCTGGCGCGACCACCGGATCTTCGCCCTCACCCGCGAGCAGGTCGTCGGCCGGCTCCAGGACCGGCTGCAGCGCACGGAGCCCCACGCGTCACAGGAGTGATCTGGCGACACACCGCCCCGCGTCCGGAGACGGGTAATCACACGCTTGTAATTTTCTACCCGTGGACCTCTCAGCCCTCATCTTCGTGGTGCTCGCCCTCGCGTGGGCCGTCTACCTGATCCCCAAGGCGCTCCAGCACCACGACGAGGTGGCGGGGGAGCGGCTCGACGAGAGCCACTCCGACCGGGCCCGGGTGCTCTCGCGGCGGCGTACGGCGAGCGCGGCGCCGCAGCCCGAGCCCGTGTCCGAGTCGACCGGCGCGGTGGAGTCGCCGGTCGAGGAGGACGCGGTCGAGACCCGCGAGGCCCGCACGCCCCGCGTCCCGCGCCCCGCGCTCAGTGCCGCCGGCCGCGCCGCCCGCAACCGCCGCCGGGTCCTCGCGCTGCTGCTCGCCACGCTCGCGACGGTGTGGGCGCTGACCTGGTTCGCCTACCTCCCGGCGATCACGCCGCTGTGGCCCTCCCTCGCCGTCGTCGGCTGGCTCGTGGTCGCCCGGCTCTCCGTGGTCAGGATGCAGCGCGCCCGCCGGGCCCGCCCGGCCCCGGCCGTGCCGAGCGACGAGTCCGCCCCGGTCGAGGCTCCCGCCCAGGAGCCGGTGCGGGTCGCCGCCCCGACGCCCGCCGCTCCGGCGCAGCCGCTCGACTCCCGCCCCGAGGTCGTCGCCGAGCAGCAGGCCCTGGCCGACGACGGCGCCCTGTGGGACCCGCTGCCGCTGACCCGCCCGACGTACGTCGGCAAGGCCACCGCGCGCCGCACGGTCCGCACCATCGAGCTCACCGGCATGACCAGCTCGGGCCACGACGCCGCCGACTCCGCCCTCGCCCGCGAGGCCGAGGCCACCCGCACCGCGACCACCACCGACGAGGCCGCCGAGCAGCGCAGGGCCGCCGGCGCCTGACCTCTCGGGGGCGGCGGATGAGCGTGGGTCGTCGGGTCTGCGCGGAGCTCGACCCGTTGCTGACGCCCGTCGGCTTCGCCCCTGGCCAAGGGGGTGACGACGACGGGCCGCTCAGCGTGCTCTTCTGCGCAGCCTCGGACGATCTCGCGGCCAGCGCCCCCTGGCTCGCCGAGCTCATGGCCGAGGACGTCGTCGAGGTCGGCACCATCTGGTGCTGGGACATGGTGGTCGAGGCTGACGACGCCGGGCTCGCACGCGTCGACATCGAGGGCCTCACCCTCGTCGAGATCCTCCGCGGGCTCGACCTCCGCGGCGACGCCGACGCGATCGCGGCGCAGATGGGACGCCCTGTCGAGGACGCGCTGCCCGTGCTCGTCGACGTGCTGCGCCGTCTCTTCGCCGCGCCGCGGGATCGGGGAGGATCTCAGGCACCTGGTGCGTACGATCCTCCCCGTTGACCC
Source organism: Marmoricola sp. (assembly GCA_052040065.1). GTDB lineage: Bacteria > Actinomycetota > Actinomycetes > Propionibacteriales > Nocardioidaceae > Marmoricola. Next base: position 4,466 of record JBQGFI010000344.1, on the reverse strand, counting down.
GATTGGGGCGAGGTCTGCCGTCGGTGGTAACTTCTTCCTCGCGCTCGACGGCTCCACCACTCGGGCGCTCGGGGCTGTGGCGCAGTTGGTAGCGCGTCTCGTTCGCAATGAGAAGGTCAGGGGTTCGAATCCCCTCAGCTCCACCGATCACGCCGGCTCGGAGGCTGTGCGCGGATCCTGTCGCAGGAGCCGAGCACGGCCTCTCAGCACGTCTGGCCCCCCGGGGCCCGCTGCGGACGGCCGACGGTTCAGGCGGACGCCCGGGCTCCGAGCTGGGGACCTCGTGCGAGCAGCAGCTCACCTTCGAGGTGGTGAACGAGTGCTGCGCGACCTTCACCTCGATCTTGTAGACGATCGGGTCGGGCAGGCCGAGGCTGCTCGGCCACACCTGGTGCCGCTCGTTGCCGAGACTGTCGGGACCCGTGCCGTAGCGACCGTCCGAGCCGTTCTGCTGGCCGTCGCCGGGTCCTGGACGGGAGGACCACGTGTCGACGTCCGGAGCGGGTCGCAGCGCCCGGGGGACGACCAGCTCGTCCTTGAAGGGCTCCAGGATCAGGGGGCCCGTGGGATAGACCTCCTTGTAGAACAGGGTGTCGGCCACCGCCGTCCCCGTCGCGGTCAGCACGCCGTCGGCCGACAGCAGGCCTCGTCGCGCCAGGCTGGGGCCGGCCAGCCCGCCGAGGGCGCCGGCTGCGACCCCTGCCGCCCCCACGGCGCCTGCGCGCAGCGCCGTACGGTGTGTGAGACCCCGAGGCACGTTCGAGTCAGTGGTCATCGCAACTCCCGGTGACAGACCTCCGCGACCATCGGTCGCCTGCGATCTCCAGGCTCGTCACGCGACATTGGCGAAACCTTGCCGTGCGCGCCCCTTGCGCCCGCCGCGACGCCGACCACGGACCACTCACGGCGCGCGGAGGTGGGGGGCGTACCCCCTAGCGGACCCCTCCGTCACGACCGCTCCCGAGGAAGCCGCCCAGCTCGTCCAGGAGAGCCGGCCAGGCGGGCTCGTCGGCCGTGAGGATGTGGTTGCCGCTGTCGAGCAGCACCAGGCGGCTGTCCGGGATCAGCGCGGTGAGCTCGCGTGCCTGGCTCACCGGGACCCGGTGGTCCGCGCGCGAGTGCAGGACGAGGGTCGGGCAGCGCACGAGCGGAGCCACCGCCGAGACGTCGAGGTGGGCGAAGGAGTCGAGGAAGCTCACGACGTTCTCGGCGGAGGTCGTGGCGCGCTGCAGCGCGTCGAAGTCGTCCCAGCGGCCACGGTCGGCGTCGGGGAGGAACTGGCTGGCGAAGACCTGGCGGTAGGAGGCGTCGTCGCGGCGCCACGCGACCCTGCCGACGGCGAGGTCGAGGGCGGCCTCCTCCCGCTCCTCCGCGGTAACGGCCCTGGCGAGCCGACCCCGGCTGTAGGCCCCCACCAGCACGAGGTGGCTGACCCGCTCGGGGTGGCGCACGGCGTACGACACCGCGACGGCGCCTCCCTGCGACACGCCGAGCAGGGCGAACCGCTCGACCCCGGCCGCGTCCACCACCGTCTCGAGGTCCTCCACCCACGCCTCGAGCGAGAAGTCGGTGACGTTCCAGTCCGAGAGGCCGCAGCCGCGCTCGTCGTAGCGGACGAGCTGGTGCGACACGGACAGCGCGTCGATCCAGTGCGACCAGATGCGGCTGGTCCACTCCAGGTCCAGGTGGGTCAGCCAGTTCGCCGCCTTGACCAGCGGCGGACCCGAACCCGTGACGGCGTAGGCGATGCGGGTCCCGTCGCCGGTGGTGCAGTAGCGGATCGCCTGACCGTGACGGCGCGACGCCGGTGCCTCGTCGTCGACCACGGTGGCGACGAAGCGGTACCCGACGCCGTGCACCGTGGCGATGACCCCCTGTCGCCGCCCGTCGTCCCCGACGGCGCGGCGCGCCGCCTTGAGCCGGCTGGTGATCGCGGAGTCACTGACGAAGCGGTCGCCCCACACGGCGTCGAGCAGCTCGGCCTTGGTGACCACCCGGTCGCGGTGGGCCAGCAGGTGGGCGAGGACGTCGAAGACCTGACGCTCGACGTGCACGGGCTCGCCCGCGCGGGTCAGCTCGAAGCGCCCGACGTCCAGCGTGCAGTCCTCGAATCGGTACACCGGCGGCGTCCTCCCGGACCGTCATTGTGCTCGCGCTCGACGGGCCGGGCAACGCACGTCGTCCTCCACGCTTCTGCGCACCATCTCCACGCGCTCTCCACGACCGGGACGCGCGGCGTCCGCACACTCCCGAGGGACGGCGCGAGTGCGCCGTCGTCCCGAGGTGGAGGACACACGCATGGACACACGTACGTACGGACGGATGGACGGACGGATGGACGGCCGGGAGCACGCCGTCGTGCTCGGCGCCAGCATGGCCGGGCTGCTGACGGCACGGGTGCTCAGCGAGCACTTCGACCGGGTCAGCGTGGTGGAGCGCGACGTGCTGCCACCGGAAGGCGCCCACCGGCGCGGAGTGCCGCAGGGACGGCACGTGCACGCCCTGCTCCCGCGCGGCGGCGTGCTCCTCGAGGAGCTCTTCCCAGGCCTCGTGGCCGAGCTGGCCGGGGCCGGCGCGCCGCTGCTGGAGGACCTGTCGCAGATGCACTTCGAGGTGCTGGGCCACCGGCTCTCGCGCGCCCGGTCGCCGTTGCGGCCGGTCGGCGTGCAGGCCAGCCGTCCCGTCCTGGAGGCCGCGGTGCGGCGTCGCGTGTGCGATCGCGCCAACGTCGAGGTCCTGGACGGTCGCGACGTCCTGGGCCTGGTCGCCACGCCTCAGCGGGAACGCGTCTGCGGCGTGCGCGTCCAGCGACGCGACGTGCGCGGCGGCGAGGAGGTGCTCGGTGCCGACCTCGTCGTCGACGCCACCGGTCGGGGCGGGCGCACGCCCGCCGCCCTGGCGGAGTGGGGCTACGGGCGACCGGTCGAGGAGACCGTCCAGGTCGACATCACCTACACCAGCGTGCCGGTGCGGCTGCGACCGGGCTCGCTCGACGCGAGCCTCTTCCTCATCGGTCCGAGGCCGGGTCGGTTGACCAGCATGGGGCTCTTCGCTCACGGGGACGGCGCCTGGCTCCTGACGGTCATGGGCTACGGCGCGGCCGCGCCGGCACCCGACCTGGACTCGATGCTCGACCGCGTGGCCGAGATGGCGCCCCCCGAGGTGGTCACGGCGCTGCACCGGGCCGAGGCGCTCGACGACGTGCGGGTGCACCGGTACCCGGCGAGCAGACGGCGTCGCTACGAGCGACTGCGCCGGTTCCCCCGGGGGCTGCTGGTGGTCGGTGACGCACTGTGCAGCTTCAACCCGGTCTACGGGCAGGGCATGACGGTCGCGGCGGAGGAGGCCGTGGCGCTGGGCGACGCGCTGGCCGCCGGGGCCGACCGCACGCTGGCCCGCCGGTACTTCCGCAGCGCCGCACGTCACGTGGACGTCGCCTGGAGGCTCTCCGTGGGCTCCGACCTGGCACTGCCGGAGATCCCCGGTCGGCGTTCCCTTGAGGTACGGGCCGTCAACCACTACCTCGCCCGGGTGCTCGCCACGGCCGCACGGGACCCCGAGGTCGCCACCCGCCTCCTGCGGGTGATCGGGTTCGTCGATCCGCCCACCGCGCTCCTCGCGCCGCGGGTAGCCGCCCGGGTGCTGCGCGGCCCGCGGCGGGACCGCCGGCCTCCCGCCGACCCGGCGCGCCGTCCGGTCCGTCACGCCCGCGCAGACGCCTGAGGAGGCCACGTGTTCGACACCATCGTCGTGGGAGCCGGAGCGGCCGGCTGCGTGCTCGCGGCCCGGCTGAGCGAGCAGCCGGACCGCTCGGTGCTCCTGCTCGAGGCCGGGCCCTCGTCCCGCCCCAAGGAGAGCCGGATCCCCGCCGCCTTCGCCCAGCTCTTCGCCACCCGCTACGACTGGAACCTGCACACGGTCCCGCAGGCGCACCTCGACGGCCGTCGTCTGTACTGGCCACGCGGTCGGATGCTCGGCGGCAGCGCGGCGATGAACGCGCAGGTCTACCTGCGCGGTCAGCGCGCGGACTACGACGCCTGGGCTGCGTCGGGCGCCGACGGCTGGGACTGGACGTCCGTCGCGCCGTGGTTCGCCCGGCTCGAGGGCGCCGACCTGCCCGGCTCCGTCCTCGGGACCCGGGGGCCCCTCAGGATCGGCCCCCTGCGCGACCCCCGTCCTCTCACCCGCGACTTCCTGGCGGGTGCGGTGCAGGCCGGGATCCCGCTGGTCGACGACGTCAACGGGACGCAGGGCGTCGGCGCCTCGCTGTCGCCGGTCACCCAACGAAGGGGACTGCGGTGGGATCCGGCCGACGCCTACCTCCGGCCGGCGCGCGGTCGCAGCAACCTCACGGTGCGCAGCGACGTCACGGTACGACGCGTCCTGCTCGAGGGCGCGCGTGCCGTGGGTGTCGAGCTGGTGCGGGAAGACGGCACCACGGAGGAGGTGCGGGCGCGCGGCGAGGT